>JAQGOX010000526.1 GCA_028293365.1 Verrucomicrobiales bacterium
CGGAAGATTGTTCGTCAAGGACCCGCGCTGTAATCGTAACTGTATCAGTTGATTTTGGGATAATGGGGGCATGGGCGACGGCGCTCACGAACGGAGCCGCATTGGTAATTGCAACCGAGTTTGCACGACCTGGCGTACTTCGCGTGTCTCGATTCGAAGCCCAGTTCTGCGCATAGACGTTCGGTAAAGCCGGATTGATTAATTCGATGGAAGCTCCGCCGCCGTCGTGTTCTGCAAACCATTCCCAGCCCTGATGATTATATTGCACCGGCCCGAGCCTGCGAACGGCCCAATCGCCATCGCTGTAAAAATCAACCGAATTAATCACCTGACCGGAGGCGTCAGAAATCTCAATCGAATTGTTAAGCGATCCGGACCAACCGCCAACCACGTTGGTAACACCGGGATTTTTCGCGGCGAACGTCGCCAAATCGGCTGCAATAACCAAATAGCCGCGGGCTGGCAGAACCGTGCCGGCAGGAACTACAAATTGGACGCCCTTAGTGGTTTTCCAGCCGGACAAATCCATTGGCTGGGTGTCCGTGTTGAATAATTCAATCCATTGTTCCGCGAGATTCGTCGAAGGCGGATGATACATAATCTCGTTGACCACGACGCTAGCGCCAAAAGTAGGCGCTACGCTGGCTGCCACAACCCAAAAAGTCAAAAACCAACGGTTAAAAATTCTGCGCATAAAAAATCGTCCGTAAACCAATGAAATCGAAATCCAAACAGTTGAAACCTTTAGTTGCTAAACGCCAGGACCATGCCACGTCGTCGAAGACGGAAAAACATCTGTAAACGAAAACGGTGCTAACAACCGCTCAAACATACTACCTTTTTAGCAATATTCGAGCCGACCTTTTGTCAGAAACGTGTCGAAGCATTTAATGTGAACCCGTCCAAACCGATTGAATTCCTCGGCAGGATCGAAGAAGCGGCCTTGTATTTTTGTTGTAAAAGGGAGGTTTTATCGACATTTAGTGAATTTGGGTCGTCTCGTTTACTATCTCTAGCAAAGAGAAATGAAAATGGAATAACTGCAAAATGACAGTTTTGTCATTTTATTAGGTCTTCGACGGGTTTTCAATGAGGTCAAAAGAGTTACGTTCCACGGGATGTCCCGATCGGCCAATAAAAGTGTTCCCGCTAGATCTTCAATTGCCTTTGTCGATAAGCCTCATCCGGGCGGACGAAGATTCGTTCGACATGCTTCGCGGGCAGAAAATTGGGACCTCCCAGGCTTGCGGCACCGACGAAGATTTCGCCTGCCTTCTCAGCCATCAACAGGCAAGCGAGGACGGAATTAGCTGTTGCGCCAATCGCGATAATCCCATGATTCTGCAAAACGATCAGGCGTGGGGCAAAACCGTTGATTTTAATATAATCGGTCGTGCGCTCGCGAATTTCCCGAGCTAACGCCAGACCCGGATCCGCGTACGGAACAAAGACCGATGAAGGTCCGCAACAAACCACTTCATCGGGAAAGAGCCGGCGCTCCGCGAAATCTCGCGCGCGAGGCGAGCAAAGAACCTGATTCACGCTGAGCGGGTGACAATGTCCCACAAAATTCACACCTTGTAATGTCAGCAGCCACGCGTGAAACATCGCTTCGACACTTGGTTTTCGATAGCTGTGTTTGAGGCGAGACTCCATCAAAGCTGCCTCCACCATTTCGTCCGCAGGCGTCTTTTTATCGAGCAACCCGATCAGCAGGGTACTATCGCAAACGGTTATATCGGTCTCTCCCATGTTAGCCAGGCAGGCGCCGCTGGCTTTCACGGCGAACGACGTCTCATCTACTTTCGTCGAAGTATTTCCTTCACCCAAAATCGCCAGTTTGTTTTCCCGCCGGCCAATTTCGTGTGATAATTCCAATAAGGCACCAATCGATTCGTTCATCCGTCCCCTAATTGAAACCTTCAAACCGGCATGACGCAAGGCACAACCTTGAAAGAACTTTGTCCCGTTTTGAGTGCATCTGCGCTTTACCCAAATTCAAGAACGCGTAGTATAGTGGGGTTTCAAAAGCAACGAACAGAGCGAGGTTCAAATGAGTGCTTCCGAAATGTTGAAATTAAAATGCTTGCATTGCCATGAGCCGATCGAAGCAGCGCGCGAGATCCTCGGCACAGTAATCGATTGCGTTCATTGCGGGCATCCTACCGAACTCAGAGAGCGTGCAGCCGAGGGAGCAGCTCGATCGGCAATCGAAAGTGGATTTCTCCGGATTTGCCGCGAAATATGGTCCGATGGTGAATTGACCTCAGAGGAGGTTTGGCTGATGGCTGAATGGTTGAATGACAATCCGGATGATTGCGCGGTATGGCCGGGAACAGTTGTCTTTCCTCTATTGCAGAATGCGTTTTCTGATGGCGTCGTCACTGAAGGGGAGATGCGTTCTCTGGCCGTTACACTTGCTGGTATCGAGCGGGAAAGCAGTCGGCGCGCCCAAGGTATCGCCGTCAAACCGCCCGCGGTCCTCTCCAAGAGTACTTACATTGTCCGCAAACAGGATATCGCGGAAGTCGCGCTGCCAGAATTGAGTTATAAAACTCGAATCCGTTCGTCGGATGGCAATTCGGAGTATGAAGTTGACCTGGGTGAGTATAAGTGTGAATGCCGGGATTGGCTTTCCAAGCGGAGTAGTAATCAGCCTCGAACTCTCGGTCGTTGCTGCAAACATGTCGTGGCTGCGCTAATGGAGTCAGAGGATATCATCAAATTCGGTCCGGTCTTCCGCGCCGTGCTGGACGATTGCGATGATCGGGGACGTGGTACCGACCCGAATGATCAATGGTTCACGGTGCAGGTGAAAGGGGCTCGAGGGCTGATTTCTCTCGGCATGGGCGACTGGTCAAATGTTTTCGTAGAGGAAAACGACTCCTGGGCCCGATATAGTTATCACCGGCAGGAGAAGCGCTGGTCCTATGGCGAAGCGCCGGAAAACGAATCCGGATTCGCCTCCGCGATAGGAAATCTGGCTGCGCGCTAGTTGCGAGCGTCTCATGCGCTATTTCTTTTGCGGTTTTCCCGTTAGTTCCAAAGCTTCGGGCAGACTTTGAGCTCGACCAAGGCCGTTTAAAGCGCCGACCAGCCTATAGACGTTTCGTGCGTAATCGAACCCTTTGCCGTAGTCAGTCAGCGAGACCAGTTTTCGCGGGGCAAACGCGGCCGCCACCTGCGGGATGTCTGTAACGCGAAGGACGTTCAGCAAAGCGGGATGTGCCAGTGAGAGGCGGGCGCTTCATTCAGTACCACCGTATGCACGCGTTCATCGAAAACCGCCGCGTAAAGCGAAACGATTCCCATGTCTCCTTTGCCATAAAGCGAAATTGAAGGGGGCGCGAGTTTCTGTTCCTGCAACGCCCATTCCACCGTTCTCAAAATATCCCAGACCTGCATTCCAGCGATGGTTCTACCGATCCACGCGGAGGTGCGTTCAATGTCGGTATATTCTTTGGAAGAAATAGTTTGTTCTGTAAAACGCGTATTAAGTACGAGCACATTGAAACGGCCAAGGAGGGGCAGGAGTTCATCGAAATCGGACGGGTAGATCGAATCGCCCGGTCGTTTAGAATAGATAAGCAACGGCGCGGTCGCCGCATTTGTCTTCGGACTTAAGATTTGTACGCGCACGCGGACGCCGGTTTCGGTGTCAAAAGAACAGTCCTTAAAAGTGCAATATAGAGGTGCCCAACCACCGCCGCGAATCTCAGTCGCCGTCTGGAAGCTCGGCAGGTTTGTCGGAAACCAGCCGAAGACACGGGATTTCAATTGTGAAATAAGTTCGGTTCGTTTTTGTGACCATTCGGTTTTGGAGTGCGGCTTTTGTGGTGCTGGCAGGGTGACAAATTCGTTTTGGATCTTGTAGTTAATTGCGTCTGGCGGCAATTCCGCGAGGCAGGCCAGGGTAGCAGCGGTTTCGAGTGGTGGGAGATTGGTTTCTGCGGACGAAGGAGTGGCGTCAACCTGCAGCCACTTCTGCATCCATTCGTGTGCAGAACGGCGGAATAGCGGAGGATCACTGTGTTCAACATTATCGTCCAATTCCCGAATGCGGGATTCTTCCGATGGTGGGTAAAGGTCGTATACCTTTTTTGCCCGTTGAAACGCCGCGTGGTAGCCGTCGGGTGGGAAAATAGTGTCCCGCTGCCCACTCATAATGAGTAAAGGTCGTGGGGCGATCAGTGCGCCGACCACGGGAAAATCCCAGCGATAACTATTGGGATAATAAATGCAATCGCATTGTCCCGACGCGAGCCAATGTGCAGACTGCGAGCCAATCGTAAACGTGGAGCAAACCGGCGCGGCTGCGGCAATGCGGTCATCCAGGGCGGCTGTATACCAGGTCATGGCGCCCCCTCCGGAAATTCCAGTGAGTCCAATGCGCTTTGCATCGACCTCCGGCCGGCTCTCCAGGAAGTCGAGCGCACGCATCGCATTCCAAACTTCAACTCCTGCGGGCGTATACCCAAGGGAAAGCCAGTTCCACATATTCAGGTTATGGGTTCCGTGGTGAATTCCCGGCACTTCGCCGAATTCAACCGTGTCCAAAATCAGGCAGGCAAATCCGTGGAGGGGATACCAGAGCACCCGGTCTTGATAAGGGACCTTGGCGCCAGCGGGTCCAGGCGAATGTCCGCACAAATAGAGCACCGCCGGGAGAGAACCAAAGCGTTTCTTCGGCAGATAATAATTTCCGGTTACATAGAGGCCGGGCAGGCTTTCAAAAACGATTTTTTCTATGGTGTAATCCGGCCGGTCAATTCGACCGGTAAGCCTTGTATAAAGGAAGGATTTTTTTGGAAGTGGATCCAGCCCGAGCATTTCGAGCAACTGGTGGCGAAAAACTGGACGCTGGTTTTGCCAGTCAGCGAGCGTACGAACATTTGTCAGACAATCTGAAGAGATTTGGGCGGCAATTTGTTGGATTTGATTCGTTGCCAGCGCATGGCGTTCGCTGGCAGTTTCGATCGCCACGATGCGGTTGGCGCACAAACACGCGCAAGCCAGGAAAAGAATTCGAACCAGGCAGGTTTTCATGGATTCAAATGCCGGGAAAATCGGACCGAGGTTATAGAATCGTAGCATTATTTGGCGTTGCCACGATGTCGGTCGTCGATTCCAGTTTTGATAACTATGCTCTGTTTCTTCACCGGGCCTCAATGAGAATCGTATTTCAAAAACATTTCCTGAATCGCAGTAACCCCTCGCTATTTTGGCCGGTTCGTCAAAAGTTTTTTCCTCGCGATCCACAGTTGCTGTGAATATTGCCTTAGATGCGACCTTGCGACTGAATTCGAAGGATTTGGTCCGAAAAGGTCCGGTCGAAATTCCTGAAGCTTGCGTTGCTTGAAACCGGGATCGTGATAGTCTCGTTCAATCGAGTCGGCGATCTCGTTACTTAATCCAAAAAAAGCTCATGCCTGGAGAACGCAATACGAACAACCCTGAATTGATCAAGTGGATCGATGAGGTCGCGGAACTTTGTCATCCGGAAAAGATTTTCTGGTGCAATGGGTCGGTAGAAGAGCGCGACTTGCTTACCGCGGAAGCTGTGGGAAAAGGCGTCCTGACTGAATTGGATCAGTCGAAATTGCCCGGCTGCTATTATCATCGCTCGAATCCCAACGACGTCGCACGGGTGGAGCAGTGCACTTATATATGTACCCCAACGGCCGCAGGCGCCGGGCCGACAAATAACTGGGCGGATCCGGCGATCATGTACGCAAAGCTGTATAGCTTGCTGCAGCGCGGGATGGCTGGCAGGACGCTTTACGTTATTCCATATTTGATGGGGCCTCCTGGTTCGACGATGACCAAGGTCGGGATCGAGCTCACCGATTCAATCTATGTTGTCTTAAACATGCGCATAATGACGCGCATGGGGCAGGTGGCCTGTGATCAATTGGGAGATTCTTCCGATTTCAATCGCGGCCTGCACGCAATGCTGGATGTAAATCCTGAGCGCCGCTACATCTGCCATTTCCCTCAGGACAATGCCATTATTTCAGTAGGCTCCGCATATGGTGGCAATGCGTTACTCGGGAAGAAGTGTCTCGCATTGCGCATAGGCTCTAATCTGGCGCAAATGGAAGGGTGGATGGCGGAACATATGCTCATACTTGGAGTTGAGTCGCCAAGCGGGGAAAAGACCTATGTCGCGGCCGCTTTTCCCAGCGCCTGCGGCAAGACGAATTTTGCGATGATGGTACCATCCTCCGAATATAAAGGTTGGAAGGTTTCGACTGTGGGCGATGACATCGCCTGGATGAAACCGGATGCGGAGGGGCGTCTCCGTGCTGTGAATCCCGAGGCGGGTTATTTCGGGGTCGTGCCCGGAACCAATCGGCAATCGAACCCCAACGCAATCATTAGTGCGAGCCGGGACACTCTTTTTACAAACGTGGCACTGACTCCGGATCGCGATGTATGGTGGGAGGGGAAAGACGGGCCGCCGCCAGATGAATGTTTGGATTGGAAGGGGGATCCGTGGAAGCCTGGTTTTCCCGGTAAAGCGGCGCATCCTAACAGCCGATTTACGGCGCCAATGGTCAATAACCCGATGCTTGATCCCGCGGCGAACGACCCCGCGGGGGTTCCGATCAGCGCGATTATTTTTGGGGGGCGCCGGGCAAATACAGTTCCTCTAATTTTCGAAGCGTACAATTGGGATCACGGCGTCTATCTTGGCGCAACGATGGGATCAGAAACCACCGCTGCTGCGACTGGCGGAATTGGCCAGGTTCGGCGCGATCCAATGGCAATGCTTCCTTTCTGCGGCTATGACATGGGTGATTATTTTCGGCATTGGCTTCAGATGCGCAAGGTGATCGAATACCCGCCGCGCATTTTTCACGTCAACTGGTTTCGGAAAGATGAAAAGGGAAAATTTCTTTGGCCAGGATTTGGTGAGAATATGAGGGTGCTGCAATGGATCGTGGATCGCTGCCATGGGCGTGCTGATGCACAGGAAACCGCCCTGGGCTGGATGCCTCAGTTGAAGGACTTCAATATTCGCGGCATGGAGAATTTTGGTCCGGAACAATTCAAAAAAGTGCAGCGGATTGATTCCCAGGAATGGCAAACGGAAGTCGTGCTCCAGAATGAACTCTTTATAAAGCTGAACGCGACGTTGCCTAAAGAACTGATGTTTGAGCGGGAGTTGCTGATATCGAGGCTTTGAAGTTCGGATCGATAATCTCAGGAATGTAAACCTTGCTTAGGTTTGCAACAAGAGTTTCGGCCGAGAGCTCTTTTTCCCATCGACTAATGACCAAGGTGGCAACTCCGTTGCCGATCAAATTTGTAAGAGCCCGGCACTCGCTCATGAAGCGGTCAATACCGACTAAAATCGCGAGTGATTCAAT
>JAQGOX010000528.1 GCA_028293365.1 Verrucomicrobiales bacterium
AAACCAACCTCTTAATTGCCCTTCAAAAATTCTCGGGAATTACGTTTCACCTTACGACGCTACCGTAATTGAGAAACTTAGTTCCGCGGGTGCCATCGTGTTCGGCCGTTTGAACATGGATGAGTTCGCGATGGGCACACCCAACAGTGGCTTGTGCGTCTGCATTCCGCTGCCCGCGATCTCACGATCAGCAGCGTCGGCCTGAGCAAGAGCGTCCTCCGCATTCCAGCTTAGAAAAGCGTGTAAATTTGGTTCGGATCGCTCGATTCGATCGAGGCAAGCCTGCATCGCTTCGCGAGCGGAAGCTTCACGTTTTGCAAATTTGGCTACGAGTGCGGAAATAGTCAGTTGATTCAGCATGGCAAGTATGAAGATTATTCGACGATCTTCGGAACCAGAAAAAGCCCATTGGCTTTCGCGGGTGCGTTCCGAAGTGCTTCTTCAATAGGAAGGGACGGGCGGATTTCATCGGGGCGGGTGACATTGACCAGCGGTACGGCATGAGCCGTGGGCTCTACTCCACTCACGTCGAGTTCGTTGAGTTTTTCAATGTAACCAAGGATTTGCGCGAGTTGTCCGCCAATCTTCTGTTCCTCCGCTGGCGAGAGCGCGAGTCGGGCCAGATGAGCCACGTATTTAACATCAATTTCAACTGCTGCCATGTGCGTAAACTGTGGCGAACCGGGCAGGGGAGGGCAAGTGTTTTGCGAGCCGCACCCGCGGACCATGAAATGTAACAGTGGAAGGTGAGGACGCTCTGAATTTCGCCAGGTTGCCCTGGAAAGGAATAAACGAGGGCCGTCACCTCCACTGCTATAGTTTTTTGCTTTTCTACTTCGGCACCGTCGTCACCGATGACAGCCAGCGCATGTCATTGGCGACATCCGTCCCGGAATGGGATGAAATTGGGTTAGGTGGAGTGTAAGTGTTTCTTGAGAGCCACTTATGGATTTCGGCGTGGCCATCGGCAAATGATAATCCACAGGCGTTATTATGATAGCCGGCCGGATAATCTACCACCGTCCCGGTTTTGGACGTCGGGGGCATCATTTGCACGGCGAAGCCGCCGTCGTTGATGCTATGCGGCTCTTCGTCGATGAAAACCCAGGTGTGGTCTGGCTGCACGATGTCGGGTGTTTTCTTGTAAACCCGGTATTGGCTCGCGGGAAGCCATGCTCCCTGCGAGAACACCTGGCTGGCGGACATGCTCCGAAGGCGCGGCGGGCCTTTCATTGCTGGAAAATACTGAAGCGCGGGGTCGGCGGGGCATTTGTAAACAGCAGGATTCGGTGTGTATTTAAACAATAAACCATTTTGAAGGATGTTCAGGTTTGTGTTGCTATTGGGGTCATTCATGCTGCCCGCACACCAATATTTGCCCCAATCTGAAGGTGCGCTGGTGCCGGTATCGTCGACCGGTGCAATATATTCGTTGTTGTCCTGTGCGTACATGATCCAGGCGAGCTGCAACTGCTTTTCATTGTTCATGCACTTGATACCCTGCGCTTTTGTTTTCGCCTTGGAGAGTGCTGGGAAAAGCATGCTGGCCAGGATTGCAATAATTGCAATGACGACGAGCAACTCGATTAAAGTGAATCCGTCTCGGGAGTGATGTGACTTTCTTCTTAACTTCATAAATTTGCCTTTCAACCAATCCATCGGAAAGGTTGCCTTCTTTTCACAAAATAAGGGTCTTCGAGAATTTCGCAAATAAGGTCGCGCAGAAAATTACCGGGTGAACTTTTTATTCCGGTTTCCTGTTTTTCGAAGCGGGTTTCCGAAGGTGCGGAACGTTATTTTCCGGGCATCGCGCACGGCCGAAGCATTGGAACCTTCTTCTGAGTCCACATCAGTTCTTTGGGAAAATCCGTGCTGGGTTGGCCTGACAATTGTCTGATTGAACAACGAGTCATAATTCTCTTTGGTACATTGAAAACGGTCTCTGATATTGAACCCGATGCTCCGCGGATGCTCGAGGAGCTTGTGCGGCGTGCCGAAACTGCGCATGCCAGCGATATTCATCTGCAAATGGTTGGCAAATCGGCCCAGGTTTCGTTGCGCCTTGATGGACTGATGACGCCGCCGACTGAGTTGCCCGAAACGGCTGCCGATCGGGTTTTCGGACGGATTAAGTATTTGGCGCGGTTGAAGACTTACCAGGAATCGCTCCCCCAGGACGGCCGCATCGATAAGGGCGATATTGGATCGCGGAACGATATTCGCGTCGCAACCTATCCAACAGTAACGGGAGAAAAAATTGTGCTGCGCATGTTCGCGCAAAGCCGGGCGCTCGGGTTGGAAGAGTTGGCGCTATCCAACGATGTCTGTCTGGAGCTTGATCGTTTTCTGAATCGCAGTTCGGGGATGCTTCTGCTGACGGGGCCTGCCGGCAGCGGTAAAACCAGCACGATTTATGGCTGCCTGCAACGTCTCCGGAAAACAGGTGGCCGTCATATCATCACAGTCGAAGATCCAGTCGAGCAGGTCATCCCCGGTATCATGCAAACGGAAGTGAATGAGACGGCGGGTCTGGACTATGCGACCGCGGCAAAGCATCTCTTGAGGCAGGATCCGCAAGTTTTGGTCCTCGGTGAGATTCGTGATGATGAAACCGCCAACCTTGCAGTCAGAGCCGGACTTACCGGTCATCTGGTTATTTCGACTTTGCACGCGGGCTCCTGCAAATCGGTATTCGAACGTTTGCTGGTCATGTGCCGCGACCATTACGCAGTTTGGTCTGCGGTAGAACTGGTGCTTAACCAACGATTGGTTCGTCGCATCTGTGCCGCCTGCGAAGGAAGAGGTTGCAGCGAATGTTTGCAGACAGGATTCAAGGGAAGAGTTCCGGCCGTTGAATTTGTTCGTTTGGATGATCAAGTACGCGCGAAAGCCCGCGAGTCGGGCGTGTCCGTGATCACTCCCACGCACTCATTGCAGCAGGCGGCAACTGACCTGCGCGACCGGGGCGTGACGAACGACGCTGAGCTCGGTCGAATTCTATGTCCATGAACTACGAGGAACTCGCATTCGTTAACCAGCAGCTTGCTGGAATGTTGAAATCAGGCATTCCACTTGAAGGGGCGCTGGACCAGTTGTCCAAAAACATGCGGCACGGCCGTTTCCGTACCGAGCTTGAGGCGTTGCGCCTGGATTTGACCAAGGGCATTCCGCTTGTTGAAGCATTGAAAGCGCGGAAATTGCCGGAGTTTTACATACGCATGCTGACGTTGGGGGCACAGACCAATGATTTGCCTGGAGTGCTGGTTTTGGTGGCTGATTATTATCAGCGCGCGAATCTGGTTTGGATGCGCTTGAAAGGTCTGATGATTTATCCCGCGATCGTCGTGGTGATCGCTCTGGGATTATCGGTTTTTCTGGCAAGTCTTGTCGGCAAACTGGCATGGGAAACGGGCGGAGGCGATATTTTTGAAAGCGGTCCTGCGGGATATGTGCCGGGCTTGATTGCACGCGCCTGGGTACCGACATTTCTCCTGCTGGCGTTAAGTGGAATAGCTGCCGCAATTATTCTTATGCCTGCATGCAGAAGAGCCCTTCGCTGGCGCCTTCCTGGCTTCCGTGAGAATTCACTGACGAATTTAGCCGCCATGGTGAGCCTGATGCTGAAAAGCGGGAGCAACCTGGGCGCGGCGTTGGATATGACTCAAAGTCTTGAAACGGGGACTCCGGCGGGAAAGGAAATTGGGAACTGGAAGCGGCGTTTATCAAGTGGCAAAACTGATTTCCGTGAGATCGCACAGCCTTCTCCCATATTTCCGCCTCTCTTCCTCTGGCTCATCGCGCAAGGTGGCGAGGATCTATCTGCAGGATTTAAGCGGGCCGCGGAGGTCTATTACGGCCGGGCGCTCTATCGGATTGAATTGCTTCTTTATGCCGCCCTGCCTGTTTCAATCCTGATGCTTGGGCTCTTGATCATCGCACAGTTTCTTCCCCTAATGGGTGCGGTTACGTATGTGATGGATACCCTTGGATCGATGGGGGGATAGTTATGGAGTACACTGCATTCTGGACATTTCTTTGGTTATGCGCCGTTCTGCTTCCGATGGTTTTGCTTGCGCCGGTCGTTTACATCCTGTTGAGCCTTCCGATGCGGCGCGCAGAACGTGCGAGATTTTTCTTCGATATGATCGACCAGGGAATAAGGGAAGGTCGCAGTCCGGAGCAAACTATTCTATCAATTGCGAAAAGCCGTGATCGGTCTATCGGAGTTCGTTTTTACCTCCTCGCAGCGCATATCGAATCGGGATTACGTTTCGGAG
>JAQGOX010000550.1 GCA_028293365.1 Verrucomicrobiales bacterium
TACGGTTTGGAACGCGGGAGTACTCACGGTTTTGCCTGGCAGTGCCTGGTGGCAAGACGGCTTGCGGAACGCGGAGTGCGCTTCATCGAACTGATCGACAGAGGATCCTCCGACAATTGGGACTCCCACGCTGATATAATGACCCATGCACCGCTGGCAAGGAACGTCGATCAGGCGACCGCAGGGTTGTTGCGCGACTTAAAATCACGCGGAATGTTGGACGATACCCTGGTTGTCTTTGCGACTGAGTTCGGCCGCACTCCATTCAACGCCACCGCCGATCATGCCGGACGCGAACATCATCACTGGGTTTTTTCCTCATGGATGGCTGGAGGCGGGGTGAAGCCAGGGACGGTTTACGGTGAGTCGGACGAATACGGAGTGAATGTCGCGAAAGACGGAGTTCATATACACGATTTTCACGCGACCATCCTCCACCTGCTCGGACTGGATCACGAACGCCTGACCTACAAACATACCGGTCGCGATTACCGCCTCACCGATGTGGCGGGCAACGTGGTGAAAGGGTTGCTGGCGTAGAGACCTCGAAGAGCGAATCGCCTGACTGAAATTTATCTCATAAATGCGCTTCCCGCTTTCCGCGAGGAGTTTCGTGTTTTCTCACGTTTGCGAAACATTTCTTCGAATATGGGAGCGCCGGAATGCTTTTCTCATTGAGGAATCAGATTCCTGATCTTGCATTTCAATGAGTTAGGTCCTCCTTTAGGCCCGAAAGTCTTTGAAAACGGAATTGAATTGCCAGGCCGCGTCCTCGTTAAACGTCATCGGCACAACGTCTGCTACTTCTTAATCCAGCCACTGGAGGTGCGATCAGGGGAACCCAAGGGGAGTAAAAGAGATCCATATGAAAAATCAGGTAATCATTCTATTTTCGGCATTGGTCATTTTGTTAAGCCGGACATCCGGATTGTCTCAAGAGCGAGCCCAATGGGTGGCGCTCGACGGCGTTTCGAAACCGGGCACACCAATTCAAGCTGTCGTTCAGAAAACGTCCAGCGAAGGAACGACCTTTGAAATTACGGTGCCCGGAATCTGGATGGAGTCGGTTAACTACGGCGGAACGGTATTCACCCGATTCTTACTCCCCGCGGTTCAACTTGCAGGTTCTGGATTTCCCCAGAGGCCAGGTGAACGCGGCTGGTATGATTTTCCCGCGGAAACTGGCATAGCGCCGCTTCCCCCGGAGAAATTCGCGAACGCTATTGAAATAGGAACACTCAAGCCAGTGTTTCCACAAGGAGCGCTTGGGCAGAATCCGCGCACCGAAGCGGAAATGACGAAACTGGGGATAGATCCTTCTGGAGCGCGTCCGGGGATCCCGACATTGCGGGCACTTTTGGCTGTTTCACGCGCCAACTTAAAAGCGGACATCAGTATCGAGTATCAAACCACGGAGAGCAAAAGCTTGCAATTGCCTTCGCCCCTCGTTCCCGCTGGCTTTGAAGGCTCGGACCAGGTGAAACCGCCTGACGAGGGATATACCGCGCCCGCGTTAATCGACGAAGAGTTTTATGGCAAATTTCGGGGAGCTTACCGAGGCACCGAGGAACCGCTTAGTCCTGTTAGTGGCGCAGGCAGTTTCGCGACGATCGAGGCGCACATTCCTCTGGTGGAGGTCACGACCCCGCAAATTGTTAAGATTTTGAACCACATGGTGGTTCTGGTGAAGCATTTGAAAGGCACCGAGGATTTCACTTGTCCGATTAGCTGGGACGCCTGGATTAACTTGTTTCCATTTATCAACGGCGCTGCCATTCGCGATAGTCTTACTGTAAAGGGGCTGAAGATCGAAGGCTCACGCAGTGCGCACTATTTGATCGTCACTCCTCGGGTTTATCGCGAGGAACTCAATGAATTCGCTCTTTGGAAAAAGGCCAAAGGTCTGAATGTTGATTTTGCTTATGTTGGCAATGCAGTCGGCGATGACGTCCCGGCGGACCGAAATGCGCTGGATGCTTATCTGGAAGCCTATTTTAAGAAAAATTATTGTCATGGCGTTTACGTCCTGCTTGTCGGTGACGTGGATGTTATTCCAAGCGGTCGAACCTCCAGAGTGATTGAACCGCCGGATGCCGCAGATGCGGATTCGGACCATGTATATGAAGTGCTTGGAGACGAACGATTCCCAAGTCTCTATGTGGGGCGGCTTTCGATTAATTCATCAGAAGAATTGGCGAATCAACTTGGGAAAATCTTAACGTATGAGCGGAATCCCACGGTGGGTTCATGGCCGACCCGGGCGACCTTGGCGGCGAACAGTCAAAACGACGACGGGTCGATGTTCGTCAGTCCTTCGTTCCCATCCAAGTATGCGGCGGCTGTAAATGCGATCGCCGCTTACGGCGGCTATAGCAGTCCGCCCACTTTTCAAGTGCTTCATGCTGGCGCAGCGTCTGCTGCCGTGACTCGCGCCGTCAACCAGGATGTGGTGGACGCATTGAATGCTGGCCGCGGCATAGTTCTGTATCGCGGGCATGGCGGCGGCTCGAGTTGGCTATCCGGCTGGGATGCGAATGGAAATGAGTTTAGCTCCAGTATCGTTTCCGGCCTGAATAATACTGTTAATCCCATCGTATTTTCGATCGCATGCCAAAATGCGAGACTACGCAACACGGAGTCCATCGCAGAAACCTGGATGAGCAGGGTGGGAGGCGGCGCGGTCGCACACTGGGGAGCGAGCGTCAATTCCTTTACGGACGAAAACCACGAGCGGGCGAAGGGAGTATTTCGCGCACTTTATGAGTCGGCTTACACCCGTTTAGGTCCAGCCACCGCTGAAGCCGAGCGGATCTCACATGCCGTGACCGGCGGCGGCGCGGGATGGGATAATAATACCTTCTGTTACAACCTCCTCGGAGATCCGGAAATGACGGTGCGCAAACAGACAGTGCCTCGTTTGATTACCTTGACTGGCATCGTAACCAATCTCAATGGCCGCGTCCTTGTGCAAGTTCGGGACAGCAGCGGTGCTGCCGTCCCGGGAGGTTTCGTGAATCTGACGCTTGCGGACGGCGCGACAATTAATGGCTTTCTCAATCCTCAAGGCGAGTTGCCCGTGGATGGAATTACTCCGTTGCAGGTAACCTCCCTGGATTTGCAGGCGGATGGTTATCCGGCCGCGCGTGTTGATCTTCCCCGTTTCAAGCGGGAATGGCTGCCATTTGATCCTGATGCGAAAGCGGGTGCCGCGATCCTGATCGGCTTGCTTAGATCGGCTCAGGACGAAACCACTCTTAAAATCCACGTGCCTGGCGTCTGGGTTAAAACGACTCTCTACGGGGGTCGCGAAGTTTCTGAAATCGAAATCCCCGAGTTGGACAAACTTGCAGGCCCTGGTTTTCCTCAGCAGGCTGGAGAGCGTGGATGGTATGACTTCCCGGCGGAAACCGGGATCGAGCCTATGTCCCCGGAACGGTATGAACATCCATTCGGTGCTGGCGTTTACAAACCTGTTTTTCCCCAAAGTGCTTTGGGTAAAGCGCCAAATACAGAGCGCGAGATGATTGCTGCAGGCATTGATCCGGCTGGCGCGCGGCCCGGAATTCCGACCTTGCGTGGGTTTCTGGCAGTGTCGCGCCTGAACGGTCCCAACGACCTAAGCATGATACCGGGTGACGCTGTTTTCCATGACTTGCAATTGCCCGCGCCGCTGAAGCCTGCGGGATTCACCGGGTCCGATCAGGCCACTGCCGCGTTCGGCTATACCGCTCCCGAACTTTTTGATGCCGACTTTTATGCCAATTTTCGAGGTGCCTATCGCGGGACTGAAAATCCAATCACGCCTTCCGGCTCTGTCGGAGCGTTTACAGCGGCAGAGGTCAAACTCTCGTTAGTCGAAGTAACGACTCCCACTTTGGCAAGGGTGTATGGCGATCTGGTGGTCCAGTTTAAGCACCTGAAAGGAACCGAGGACTTTGTCTGTCCGTTCAGTTGGGATAGCTGGATGAACGCGATGCCATTTATTAACGGTCAGGCAGTCCGTGAGGCCTTAACTATTAAAGGTCTCAAAATCGAAGGTTCTCGCAGCGCTCATTACTTGATTCTAACCCCGCGCCTGTATCGTTCGAATCTGGATGAATTTGCGTTGTGGAAACAAGCGAAGGGATTGAACGTCGATTTTGCATATGTCGGAAATGCAAAAACTGACGATGTGACTCCGGACCGCAATGTCATCGATGCTTACATTGAAAATTACTTTAAACAGAACTACTGCCATGGCGTATACGTTTTGCTGGTTGGCGATGTCGATGTGATTCCCAGCGGACGAACGGCTCGGGTCGACAGTGCTCCGGACTTTAGCGACGCGGATTCCGATCATATCTATGAAGTCATTGGCGATGCTCGGTTTCCCAGCCTCTACGTGGGTCGGCTCTCCATCAATTCAGCCGATGAACTAAAAGTGCAATTGGGCAAGATCCTAAAGTATGAACGGAATCCGATTGTGGGTGACTGGCCGACGCACGTTACTCTGGCGGCAAATAGTCAAAATGACGATGGTTCGATGTTCGTCAGTCCATCGTTTCCTTCTAAATATGCAGCGGCGGTCAATGCAATCGCCAGCTATGCGGGCTACACCGATCCACCGGCATTTCAGGTGTTGCATGCGGGTGCCGCTTCCGCAGCGGTAACTCGTGCGGTCAACCAGGATGTGGTTGATGCTGTGAATGAGGGGCGGGGAATAGTCCTTTATCGCGGCCATGGTGGCGGTTCCAGTTGGTTATCCGGCTGGGATGCGAACGGCAATGAATTTAGTTCCAGCATCGTATCCGGACTTAGCAATTCAATTACCCCGATTATTTTTTCGATCGCCTGCCAAAATGCTCGACTGCGGAACGATGATTCAATCGCGGAAACATGGTTGAACCAGCCGGGTGGCGGATCGGTGGCACACTTCGGCGCGAGCGTTAATTCGTACACAGACGAGAATCATGAGCGTGCCAAAGGCCTTTTCCGGGCACTCTATCAAAGCGGATTTACACGGCTCGGCCCGGTGACGGCGGAAGGTGAACGTATCTCCTACACAGTAACCGGGGGCGGGGCAGGGTGGGATAATAATACCTTTTGTTACAATTTATTGGGCGATCCAGAGATGACCGTGCGCAAACGTGCCGTTCTCCCCTTGGGTGCGCTTACGGGCAAACTCGGCCATCTGAACGGCACGGCATTCGTCCAGGTCAATGATGCTTCAGGCAAACCTGTTGGCGGAAGTTTCGTGAATGTGACCCTGGAAAACGGAGCCACGATTAACGGTTTTGCCAATGGCGAAGGGCAAATGCTGCTGCCTGCGGTCATGCCTGCGGCAGTTGCATCGCTCGACTTGCAAGCCGATGGCTTTGGTGCCGCGCGCGTCACTGTTCCGAAGTCGGAAA
>JAQGOX010000559.1 GCA_028293365.1 Verrucomicrobiales bacterium
TCGGGCTGCGCTCGGTCATTTTCGCGGCTTGTCTGGTCAGCGCTGCCTCGCGGGGAGAAAACGCCGCTCTCGGTTTGTTCGCGGATCAAAGCGATGTCGGTAGCGTCCAGCATCCCGGAACTGTCCAATACGACCGCGAACACCACATTTACACTGTTTCGGGCAGCGGAGAAAATATGTGGTTTACGAACGATGCTTTTCACTTCGTTTGGAAGAAAGTTTCCGGGAATGTGACTCTTGCCGCCGATATTGAATTTCCCACGACCGGTGGCAATGCCCATCGCAAAGCCTGCCTGCTCGTCCGCCAGAGTCTCGATCCCGAATCAGCCTATGCCGATGCCGCGCTTCACGGCGATGGTCTTGCCTCGTTGCAATATCGTGAATCCGCCAATGCCCGCACCTACGAAATCCGCGCAAACGTTGCCAAACCAAAACGTCTCCGCATCGAGAAACGCGGCGATTATGTATCGATCTCAGTTTCCGGAGCTGACGGATCGCTCCATCCCGCCGGTGGTTCATTTCGCTTGAATTTAAAAGAGCCATTCTACATCGGCCTTGGCGTCTGTTCGCACGACAACAAGGTTCTGGAGAAAGCTCTCTTCTCGAATGTGGAGCTCACGACGGAAGCGTCGTCCATCGTTCAACCCAAATTGATCAGCACGCTTGAAACAGTACCCATTGCTTCCAAAGACCGGCAGGCGGTTTACACCACAACGAATCACATTGAAGCGCCGAATTGGTCCCATGACGGCGCTTCACTCATTTTCAACAGCAAAGGTCACATCTATAAAGTGCCTGTCGCTGGCGGTGAACCCTTGCTCATCGATACTGGACTGGCGGCCCGTTGTAATAATGATCACGGCCTTTCACCCGATGGAACGATCCTGGCCATCAGCGATCAATCCCAGGAACGCGTTTCTCTCATTTACACGTTACCCCTCGGAGGGGGCGTCCCGACGCGATTAACCAGGACTGGTCCCTCGTATTGGCATGGCTGGTCTCCGGACGGCAAAACGCTCGCGTTTTGTGGCCAGCGTGACGGCGAATTCGATATCTACACGATCCCTGCTTCGGGCGGTGAAGAGGTCCGGCTTACTACTGCGAAAGGTTTGGATGACGGTCCCGACTATTCGCCGGACGGCAGGTATATCTATTTCAACTCTGTCCGCGGTGGCTCGATGCAGGTCTGGCGCATGCGCGCGGATGGCAGCCAGCAGGAGCAAATCACCTCCGACGAATTCAATAATTGGTTTCCCCACCCCTCTCCGGATGGCAAATGGCTCGTCTTTCTTTCCTATGACCGAAGCGTGCGGGAACATCCTGAAAACAAAGATGTAACCCTGCGGATCATGCCTCTTGCCGGTGGAAAAATCGATGTGCTCGCCAAACTCTTTGGCGGCCAGGGAACGATTAATGTCCCCTCCTGGTCGCCCGACAGTAAAAAAGTCGCTTTCGTTAGTTACCAGTTTGTTCCCTGATCGAGCATTCTATTGGGTCGCATAGACGCTTTGGCATTTCTGCTTGTACAGACATTTGCGTGGGAGATTTATTGGCCGGGGCCCGAGATGTGAATGGTTGAGCCGTACATTTGACAGATCAAATGGAAATCTTCCCTGCGCCTCTCAGCAGTGCGCGAGTATTTCCACTTTTCTGACGGGATCGAAAAGAAATGAGCCAACCTTCAGAAACGGCAGGCGAACTCGAAGAGTTTTCCGGCAATGCCAGCCCGGACACGAAGAAGGAATTTTACTCGCGCTGAGGCGCGGAGAAGATTTACGTAAGAATGCCGAGCATCGCGCATTATGGCCTCGCTTGCCCAATTTGTGGAACATCACGATTTGAGCCAATCAAAAATCATCCGCTAAACCCGGTGCGGCCGCATTTCTTCTCCTGCCGCCCCGCTGATCCAGCCTTTCCTTCTAAGCCCGTGGTCAGTGGCTTTTAGAACCCGCGCAACCTCTCAATCGCGGCGCACTAGCTGGCCCTGTAATCGAATACTATTCGTTTGTTAAAATCCCTCCGGCATGCGGGTTTATATAATGGCGAAAACAGTTGACACGCTTGTTGGTATAGTTATTCAATGAAAAACATAGAATTAACCATATGATTATGATTAAACAGTTGTGTTTGTTGGCTTGTGCATTATTCGCGATGCATGAAATTACATTAGGATCTACTTTTGATTTCGATATTACCGGAAGCGCGCCGGGGTCGACTGGCTTTCTGGGTTCGAATGAAGCTAACCATAGCTCAAGTCCTGCGACTGGCATGGAGCTAAACCCGGGTATATCTTACAGTGACGGTGGTGGTCTTAATCTGCATTTTGGCTGGGGTTCTGCACCTGCCGCTGGCGGCGGCATAGATTTATCGGGAACTCTGGACGGTATTTACCTGCAAGGTCCGGCAAGTCTCGGCGGGAGCGGCGGGTATTATTACAATTTAACGGCGAGTTTCAGTTCAGCGTATACGCAACTGAAAGCCAACGGAGTTTCCGGAACTTTTAATCTCAATGGGTTCAATTTTACTGATCTCCCTAACGCGTTGGGTGGCGCGCCTTATACTGCTCAGGAGCAAGTGGATGACTTCAAA
>JAQGOX010000563.1 GCA_028293365.1 Verrucomicrobiales bacterium
CCCGAATTTCGGTTTCTGGACCGCATCACCTCATTGATCGCAGGCAAGAGCGGCACAGCCGAATTTATCCTCAAAGGAACTGAAGATTTCCTGAGCGGACATTTTCCGGATGATCCCCTCATGCCGGGTGTGCTTATGGTCGAGGCAGTGGCACAACTGGCCGGCGCCATCGCTCAGTCCGATCCCAATTACCCCTTGTTGCCTGACTTGAAACTGACCGCAATTCGCGGCGCAAAAATCACCGGCACGGCGCGTCCGCTGCAGACAATCCTCTACTCCGTGCAAATCGCGGCTCGAATGGGAAAACTCATTCAGGCGCGAGGCTCCGCCACTGTCGATGGCAAGTTGGTACTCGAAACGGAAGTAACACTCGCGGGTGCCGCCGTTCCATGATTCCGGCAGGTCCCGAAATCCCCATAACGGCTTGCCGCCACTCAATTTATCCATGAACTCATCCACTCCCGCTGAACGCGTTGGTCCGGGTAGAACCGAATTCAAGGTGACACCAGTTCCTCCGCAGGTCTCGGCCAGACCGCGCGAAATCGCCAATTGCGCCGTTTTGGCCATTCCGTAATGGATCATTTCAACCGGTATCTGCACCGCGCTTTCGCTGCTGATGAAAACGATGCGCCCCCAGTTGCGCTGTTTCATTCCCGGGAGATAAGCACGGCTCAACCGCACCGCTCAAAACATTCACATCAAAAAAGTGTTGCCATTCTTCATCCGGAATTTGTTCGAACACTACCATGTTCAACCATGTTAGTAAATCGAGGCAGCCGCCGTTGAGGTCGACTTTTCAAACGCAATAGCGCCGCTCCAGGAGCGAGTCGAATCTTTCAAAGTCAAACGATTGATCACGTACGTGCATTTGACTTGCCCCCACTAGCTCGCATAAATTCGCCGATCATGTCCGCCCTCAGCATTCGTTTTCAGCGCGGAGCTGTGTTCTTACCGCAGCTCGGTCTCTGGCTGGATGCGCATGATCCGCAACTCGGGCCAGAACGGGTTTTCGTAAGCCACGCCCATTCCGACCATACCGGGCTTCATCGGGAAGTGATTCTGAGCGAACCAACCTCACGCCTGATGCATGCCCGTATTTCTGGTCAATGGCTGGAGCAGATCATGCCCTTCGGAATTGCCCGGGAATTTGTGCATAACGGAACTCCTTTCCGAATCACGCTCACTCCTGCCGGCCATATTTTTGGCAGCGCGATGTCGTTGATCGAATCTGGGGGTATGTCACTGCTCTATACCGGCGACTTTAAATTGCGCAAGGGACTGTCGGCGGAGGCCTGCGAACCCCTTGCCGCGGACATATTAATCATGGAGACAACCTATGGGCGTCCCATGTATCGGTTTCCTTCGACGGCAGATGTGATGCAGGGAATGATTCGCTTTTGCCGCGAAGCACTCGACAATGAGGAAACGCCGGTCCTCCTTGGATACTCGCTAGGCAAAAGCCAGGAAATTCTGTGCGGTCTGGCCGAAGCCGGTCTGCCCTTGATGCTGCACGGAACGGTCCACAAGCTCACAAAGATTTACGAGGCTTTCGGTCAATGCTTTCCAGCTTACGAACTCTACGATAGCGCGACCGCCAAAGGAAAAGTTCTCCTCTGCCCGCCAAGCGTCGCAAACTCCGCCATGCTCCGAAACCTGGGCCGTGTGCGGGTCGCAGTTCTAACTGGCTGGGCCGTGGAACCCAGTTGCCGCTTTCGGTCCGGCGCTCATGTTGCATTTCCGATTAGCGACCATGCCGATTATCCTGACCTGATCGCCCTGGTCAAAAAAGTCTCGCCGAAAAAGATTTACACGTTGCATGGGTTCGCGGCCGATTTCGCGCAAACGCTTCGCGAACTCGGATTCGACGCGGAAGCGCTTAGCGAACAGGAACAGCTCGGGCTGCCGTTGAATCTGAGTTCCTCCGTCGAGACACCTGCAAAACCAAAAATCGCGGACCCATCGCCCGACCCTGCACCCGCCAGCGAACCGCACGAGCCTGATCCGGGTAGTTTCGAGGAATTCGCCAAACGGTGTGCGCAAGTCGGCGCCACCACAAAGAAACTTGAAAAGACAAAGATCGTCGCCGATTACCTGCGCGAACTCGATTCGGTTACAGCCGGGCTCGTGACTGTCTGGCTCACCGGCGCACCCTTTGCCTCAAGCCAGCAAAAAGTATTGCAGCTTGGCTGGGCTCTCATCCGCGACGCCCTGCGCGAAGTCGGTCGCCTCGACGACGCTCAATTCGGCCAGGTTTATCTCAAGCATAGCGATTTGGGCGAAACAGCGTTTGAAATCCTCTCCACGCAGCCACTGCGGTTGACTCGTCATTCCGCGGCGGAAATAGACGCGGTTTTCCATCAATTGCATTCCGCCCGCGGCCCTTCCGGCAAGCTTCCGTTGCTTGTAAAAGCATTGCGCGCGTCCAGCCCTCTCGAGGGTAAATTCCTGGTAAAAATTCTCACTGGCGATCTACGAATCGGCCTAAAGGAAGGCCTGGTCGAAGAAGGCATAGCACGCGCTTTCTCGGTGTCGATCGACGAGGTCAAAAACGCCAATTTGCTCCTTGGGAATATTGGCGAAACAGCGCAACTCGCCATCCAGGGCCAGCTCACCTCCGTTACCCTGCTCCCATTTCGCCCCATCAAATACATGCTCGCATCTCCGGAAGAAACGGCCGCGGATATTTGGAAGCGAGTTCAGGAATGGGGCGGATCGGCTCAAAACAAGAAGAACGGAGAAGAAGCTCTTCCCAATCTGCATGTCACCCCACCCACAGTTTGGATTGAAGACAAATACGACGGAATTCGCGCGCAGATTCACAAGGTGGGAGCAAGCGTCGCCATTTACTCGCGTGATCTTAAAGAGATCACGCAGAGTTTTTCAGACTTAACAAACGTCATGCGCACATTGCCGGACGATTTCATCCTGGATGGCGAAATCATAGCCATGCGCGGCGACCAAATATTGCCATTCGCTGAATTACAGAAGCGCCTGGGACGGCGCGAAGGCGATTTATTTCTCGGCGAGCAAATGCCGATTCAATATTTCGCGTTCGACCTTTTGTGGCGGAACGGTGAAACATTTTTAAACAAACCGCTCCGCGATCGGCGCGAGGCTCTGACCACTATTTCCCCGACCCTGCGCCTCGCGCAAATCAGCCTGGCCCGCTCATCGGACGAGGTGGAAGGTGCTTTTGCAGGCGCACGGGGCCGCGGAAACGAGGGGCTCATGATCAAGGACCCGGCCAGCATTTACACCCCAGGCCGTCGTGGACTCGCCTGGCTGAAACTCAAAAAAGCTTTTGCGACTCTCGATTGCGTGGTCGTGGGCGCCGAATACGGACATGGAAAACGCAAAGCGGTCTTGAGCGACTATACATTCGCCATCCGTGACGAACGCTCCGGTGAGCTCAAAACCATCGGAAAAGCCTACACCGGTTTGACCGATGCCGAAATCGCCCGGCTCACTCAACATTTCCTGCGCAAAGCCACTGCCCAGCAAGGTCGCTATTACGTCGTCGAACCCGATACGGTCCTCGAAATTGCATTCGATCTGCTGCAACCAAGCGACCGCCACACCAGCGGCCTCGCCATGCGTTTCCCTCGCATTGTGCGTATTCGCAGTGACAAATCACCCGCTGAAATCGATACTCTTTCCACCGCGCTACGATTGGTCAAAACTTAAGCCATTGAGATGCGAATCGCACACTCATGAAGAGTCTCTGGTTCTTGACAGGACCTTTCCGTCTGCGACGATCAATCCATGTCTCCCAGCCGACTGCTGCTTTATTCAAGCGCTTGCGCAATTGTAATTCTTCTTGGAAGCGCGCGAATTAGGGCCGCTTCGAGCTTAATGGATGTCGGTGCCGCCAGCATCGACATCACTCCGGATTATCCAATTCGTCTCAGCGGCTACGGAAGCCGCAAAACGGAATCTGAAGGAATCGCGCAACGCCTGCACGCGAGTGCGATGGCGATCGGTAACGATGCGCAAGGGCCTGCCCTGCTCGTGAGCGTGGATAATTGTGGATTGCCTCTGACGTTGCGCGAAGAAGTCGGCCGGCGCCTCGGCAAACATTCCATCCGGGACGAACGAATCAACCTTTGCTCAACCCACACTCATTGCGCTCCCTGCTTAACCGGGGTTCTTCCCAATCTTTTCAGCAGCCCGATTATCGCCTCAGAACAAAAAACAATCGATCGATATACCGCCGAACTGACTGATAAAATTGAACAGGTTTGCCTCCAGGCGCTTCAGCACCGCCAACCCTCACAGCTTAGATTTGGACAGGGCTCAGTCGACTTCGCCCAAAATCGACGAACGAAGGGTGGACCAGTTGACCATACATTGAATCTCCTTGTTGCGTTCGGCACGAATAATACTGCCCAGGCTCTTTTCGCGAACTACGCCTGTCATTGCACAACCCTGGGAGGTGAATTCAACAAAGTGCATGGCGATTGGGCCGGGGTGGCGCGTGAAGCGATCGAACAGGAAACTCCCAATACGATTGCAATCATCTCTCTTGGCTGCGGCGGGGATGCGAATCCGCAACCGCGTGGAACGGTTGAACTGGTCAATCAACACGGGCACGAGTTTGCCGCCGAAGTAAAACAGATCCTGAGTCATCTTACTCCGATTGGCGCCAGCTTCACGAGCGCCGCCAAGGCCCTCGACCTTCCATTTGACCCTTTACCGACCCGGCAGCAGTGGGAAGAACGCGCTAAAAAATCAGGGATCGTGGCCTACCACGCCCGGCTGAATCTCGAAAGGATTGATCGCGGCGAAACACTACCGAAATCAATTCCTTATCCGATTCAAACGCTAAGTTTTGGAACCAACCTGACAATGGTTTTTCTACCCGGCGAGGTGGTGATCGATTATGATTTGGAGTTGAAGAAGGTCTTCGATCCGAAACGCGTTTGTGTCATCGGATATGCAAATTACGTCCCGTGCTACATTCCCAGCCGGCGGATTTTGGAGGAAGGTGGTTACGAAGCGGAAGATTCACTTTGGTACTACGACCGGCCAGCCAGATTATCACCGAGTATCGAGCAGACAATCGTCAATACAGCTCAAACTCTACCGCCAGCAGGGTTTAAAATTTCCGACAGGTGAACTCCGATTAGAATTGTCCGGTACGGCAGAAACTGTGCGGGCGCTTTACTTGCCACTTACTTCGGCCAATAAGGTATCTGCTGACTGCGATTTGCGAAGCCAGTACTCATCGAAGGAATGAACGAGATTTCGCACATCCTCAGCTTGAAGTGGTTTGCTAAGAAACGTGCTTGCGCCCGCTTCGTAGGCCTCGCTTACGCTCCGGGTATTATCAAAATTACTCAACGCCACGAAGAGCACTTTTCTAAACTCGGGCCGGGTCTTTTTCCACTTTAAAATCTCAATCCCATTTGGGTGCGGCATGTGTAAATCCAAAATGACAATACACGGCAGCGCAAATTTTTCCCGATCTGCAAATTTCCCTTCGCCTCGCAAATAATCCATCGCTTCAGCACCATTCCGAACGACCTGGATCGGGTTTTTAACCCCGGAACTGGCGAATGCCCGCAACAGGAAAAATATATCGGAGTCCGAATCGTCAACAATCAGAACCAAATGTCCGGAAGCCACCGAACTTCGGCCCGCGAGCCAATCGGCATTCCGCCTTTCGAGGAAGCTGGGGACATTCTCTTTCATTTCCGATTACCATTTTACCTGGATATGGTTTCAAAACAACCCAGTCGGCGTCCCGATCTTAACTTCGGGCTTTCTCTGGAAACGGGCACCGGGGTGACCTTTCTTCCGGCTTTCCAGCAATGACTTACGTACCGATGGCTGCGGCGAGGTCTTCGGTTGTCCAATCGAGTCTGTTTTGAAGCAACGAATCCGCTGAAGCGCCATGACGCCAGACGCCATACCGGATGGTGCGCAATGGATTGGCCTGGAGTCGGGGCTGCGCAAGCAATCCACCCAGGTAGCCTGAAAGAATGTCCCCGGTCCCACCCTGAGCCATAAAAGGATTCCCACTCGGGTTTACATAAATATCTCCCGAGGTTCGTCCTACCATCGTTTGATGGCCTTTAAGGACCACCCAACAATTTCCGTACCGGCTTGATAATTCCCGCAACGCAGCCACCCGGTTGGTCTGTATCACTTCAGTTGTGGTTTGCAACAATCGCGCTGCCTCCCCGGGATGCGGAGTGATGACCCGTCGGCTATTGAGAGGGGTCGTCCCCGGCTTTAGCCAATCCAAAGCACTCGCATCAAATACAACTGGCATCGGAAAACTCTGCCAAAGTTCTCGTGCTGCCTCCTTCATCGGTTCGCCCAACTCCGGTCCAGCCAATCCCGGTCCGACGACGACGGCGCTGCACGATTCGGAAAAAGCCGCCTCCGGCGTCCATGAATGAACCATCGCCGCTTGCAACTGAGAAGCGACCGGAATGTAGCAATCCGGGTGTGTATAGAGGGAAACCAGTCCAGGTCTCGCCCGCAACGCAGCCCGCGCCGCCAAAACCGCGGCTCCATGGTACCCGCGGCTCCCCGCGAGAATGCAGACATGCCCAAACGTTCCTTTGTGCCCATCCACCCGGCGCGCGGGCGGGAATTGTTTAAAATCCGATGCTTCCGTCCATTGCAATTCACTCGAAAAAGGACACCGCACCAGTCCAATTTCCGGTTCAACGACAAGGCTTCCCACGAAAGGAAAGCTGCCGGGATAAAGTTGGCCGCGCTTCGGCGCCCCAAAAGTGACCGTTGTTTGGGCATAAACCGCCGCTCCTTCCGTTTCCCCGGAATCAGCATTCAACCCCGACGGCACGTCAATCGCCAGAACCGGAATCCCGCTCACGTTGATTTCCTGAATCAGTTCAATCCATTCGTGATTCAACGGACGGTTGATGCCGACGCCGAATAACCCATCGATCAACAAACATGGAACGCGCTCGAGTTCGATCCGAAGTTCCTCAAGGCTTTTTGCCGGATCAACAATATTAAGAAGCCGAACCTTGCGATCTGCAAGACTGCCTGATGCGAGCCGCGCATCGTCCCCGTTATGCCCTTTCCCCGCGAGCACCAGAATATTGCTTCCAGGTGCAGTCATTGCCAGAGCATGGCGTGCCACCGCCCGTCCGGCGTTGGCCATCACTTCACATTCGGTAACGGGTGTGCACCACGTTGACTCTTCCCATTCCCGCATCTGCGCCACACTAATGACCGGTAAAGACATGGTTCAATTTAAGAATGGAGACCGCTGCTTTGTCACTATATTCCACACGCGGCCATTTGTGATAAAGACCGCCTGCACCAACCCGGATTTCCCATATTATGCGTGGGCGACTTCAGCGTACGCAGGTTCCGGCTCGACAAATTCAAATGGTTTCAGTCTTTTTTGAAAAGACTACCGAACAAGCATGAACACCGTGACAGTTCCGCCCCTCATCCAGCACCGGCAGCAGAAACTCGTCAGCATCTACATGGATAATGGCGCCTATGCCAAAGGGAAAATGATTGTGGGCAGCTATGCTGACAAGCATGGCCTGATTGAAGAGCATCTCTCTTCGGTTCTCGCAGAAGGCTGGCGCATTATACAAATCCAGGCCTTTGGCGGAAATTCAGATGCACTCACCGTCCGCGGCTGGATTGTGGTTCTCCTGGAACGAGTCTGAACCTGGCTTTAAATTACCGCTCCAATAGAAAAAGAGCGTGTGATATCGTGTGCGAGTGTGCAGCAGTGTGATCGATTTTAGTCCAAGGTCCAAAGTCATAAGTCCAAAGTGCGGCAACCTTGGCGTTTCGTACCCCCTCCCCCCCATCCAATTAGCGTGCTTTTTTGTGCTATAGCGTGCTAATTAGAAAAGCGGCAGACAGGTCTTCCAGAGAAAGTGCGGAGTCCGCGGAATCGCTTATCTTTCCGCTTTGAAATCTAAATCGTGTCTTTTGGCGGTGGAAAACAATTTGCCGGGCCGCAGGTGTGGGGGGTCTCTTTTTATTGTGTTTTGCTGTGTTTATTGTGTTTTGGCCGGAATTCGCTGTGTCGCGATTGTGTTCGGACTGTGTTTTGGTTGTGTTGCCTCTGTGTTGAATTGTGTTTTCAACACAATTGCCTGGCAACCAGATCTGGAAGGTTAAACCACGGAATCGCGGGACACACGGAAAGGAACCTGGAAAATAGCGTGTGGCAGTGTGTGCGAGCGTGATTTAAAAAATGATCGTGCAGTCCCGCTTGCAGTCGTTGGGATGAACGCGAAAACCCAATTAGGTAAAACAGGAGATTTTAACCGCGGATTTCGCGGATCAATCCAAAAAATATTAAACTTTTTTGGAAAGCTTCCAGCGTGTTGTCTGTCACCGGTCGCCGGATTATGCGTTTGAAAAGGCGCGGTCGTGCAATAAGAAAATATAACACCCCAATCCTCTGCGCCGATATCGGCGCAGAGGGTTGGGCACTGATTTCCGGGTTTCTGGAATTCATTGCTTCATTTCGATTCAAATGTCAAAGAACTGAGTCACGGACATAAGTCAGTGACAGCCGAGCCAGCTCGGCTTCAGAAACATGTTTATCAGATTAACTCTTCGCACGTCAACTACTTTTTCATGGAGGAGCTTTAAAAAATGAATCCAGGCTTACACGATGCTAAATTTCTTGCAGTTTCTGCACCAGGATCCGCGTCCGAATGTTGCCCACACAATAAGGTATCCTCCGATGAACAAGAGGAAGATGGCGGGGAACCGGAAGATGGGAGCGAAGAAGGCGGCGGGGATCAGGGCAATCATGAGTAGTCCGGAAATGAAGAGACGGGGCCGGCTTTTTTAGAAGCAGCGCTCCACCGCAAGTCTTGCATCGAAACTCCATAATGCCAGTGGCTGAATATTACCGCACGGAGCGTAAATAAAACTGATTTTTCAATCAGGCACAACAGCGATCGACTTTGCAGAGCAGCACGGGCCTGTTCAAAGAACATCTCTCTTGAAAAGAACTCGGAAGGTGAATGTTCGCTTAGTAAACAAATGAAGTGCGTTTGGATTTTCCCACTGCCCTTTTCCACAAAACGCAGGGGTCGACTGAAAAAGGTCACTGGAACCTGGATGAGATGGCTCGAATCCAGTCCGCAGAATGTCGGAACGGATTAGGAGACATATCGCGCAGAGCCACCGGAGCGCGGAGGAGAGGGGAAAAATCCAAGTTCCCTCTCTATCTGAACTAAAGCCGGGATATTATTTGCTTCTATTTGAAGTTCATGCACCAGGGTTATTTTGGTAGAGTCTATCCTGCGTGGAGCTGTAGAACGTATGAATGTTTTGTGGAACGGTCAGATGAAAATTGGGCCGGCGGTTTTCGCGTTGCTGGCATTTTTGTGGGCAGGATCGGTCAGCGGCGCGGATACCGAATTCGCCTGGCAGGACCGCGGAAAGTATCGCGCACCTGACTTTGAAGGAACGTACCCACTGGATCCAGATGCGAGCAGCCGCCTGGAAATGGCCGTGCCGGCATTGGAGCGCCGCGAAACAGTGGGGGAAAATGTTTTTGAGTTGATTCGAAAAGGATTGCGGGGACTTCGCGTGGATCGGCAGATGCCGGCCTTAAGGGGGTTTGGGAATTCGTTTATTTGGGGTCGCTCTCCTCAGGACCCGCGCGCGATCGAACTGATGTATCACGCTTCGGCATCGACCAATTCTCAAATCAGCTACAATGCGATTTATTTTGGATTGTCCACGGTTCGCCCGATGACAGACTCGATTCTCCGGGCGCTGGTGGAAGCTGGGATGCGGTCGGAAGATCCGAATGTGCTTTCACGAATCGCATGGGGAGCATCGGCCAGGAAGGAAGAGCTTTTGCGGCAACTTCAGCCGTACCTCGAATCGAGTGACCTGCAGCGACAGCGGCATGCGGAGGCGTTGCGGCAAATCTTTTCGGGGGAAGTGGAGGCGTTCGCCTGGGCGGAAGCGAGAGCCAAAGAATTGGCCAGGGAGAAGCATTCCGGTCAGCTTGAAGAAATTCGAGGGGTGCTGCTTGAGGGCGATTCGGCAAAACGCCGGCAGACCCTCGAACTGATTCAGCGTGAGCGTATTTCCTTGATTATGGATGAGTCGTTTATCAGCGCGTTCGCCGCGGCTGCCCGGGACCGCGATGCGAAGGTTCGTGATTTGGCGACGGTGACAACGGGTGGGCAATGGATTTGGAGCGGGAGGACCAGGGCGAACCAGGCACCCGAAGCGATTCAATTAATGATGCACCTTTCTCACGATTCGGATCGGCAGGTTCGCTACAACGCGATGTATTATGGCCTCTCGACGATCCGAAATCGGAGTGACGATGTGGTGGACCGAATGATCCAGATGCTCATGGAGGATGGTCTCGATAACAGGGACTTCCGAGAGCGGATTACATGGGGCCTCCGCGATGAGCGACCGACCGTCCAACGCGTCGTTGAGAAATGGATGGATGGAACGGATAGGATCAAGGCCCTATTCGCATACGGATTCTTCCTCGATTTTTTTGGCGAAAAACCTCCCGAAAATGCCACTGTCAAAGGTTTGCTGCAAACGCCCGAGGAACCAGTTTGCCAGATCCTTGCATTTGGACCCACCGAAGGGTGGAGGCCGACGAGCATGGACGAATATTTGGATGCGCTGCGCGCAGAAATTCCCGCCAAACAGGTCCAACGTGTTTTGTGGACACATAGCAAAGGCCCGCCTTTCGCCATCGTGGAGACTCAGGACGCAACTGCGATAAAGAGCGCGTTGCTGAAGAGTCCGCATTTCAAAATCGCGTTTGAACGGCCATTGTCCGTTGCGGCAATTGTGACGGTTGGCAAAGAAGGTGGATTCAAAGCGCTGGATTTAAAATAGGCGGGAGTCCCTTACTCTGCCGAAACGAGAGTCAAAGAAATTTAGCCGAGGATTTCTGAATTTCACGGATGAGAAGGGATGCAGCAACTATTTCCACTTATTCACCCGCGATGTTTATCCAAAATATCGATGACCTGTCGGGCCGTGATGATCGCGATGCCTTGCACCCGTTTTAACACCCGATCGAAGAGAGCCCGCAGGTGCCCCTCGTACCTCTAGTGGAGTATTCGTTAATTACATGCAATTCTCATAATTTGGGAGGCACGAGGTTTGCTTTGAGGGATGATTCTCACTTATGCAAACAATTATTGGCGGCTGGCCGATATTTTCCGGCCTGGGGAGGCGGTATTTAAGGGGAGGGGTGCGCTTGATTGCAGGAGCATTTTTAGGGGCTGGTTGCCTCTTGGCGCGCGCGCAGCCTTTGGATGTGTGGACTAAAACGAACCCAAGCTTATCGAGCGATGACATTGCCGATGTAACCTACGTGGATGGGGAATTTCTGGCTGCCGCCCCTACCGACGGGGTTCTAGTATCGACCGATGGGACCACCTGGAGTTTGAGGCCGACGGAGCCCGCAGGGCACCCGAT
>JAQGOX010000621.1 GCA_028293365.1 Verrucomicrobiales bacterium
CGGCTGGATTTATGCCCACGACTGTGGAATGGAGTTCCTCGTTGGATTCGAATGTTTGGACAAGCGTAACGAAGGAACTGGGAATGTCCGGGTTCGGTGGGCACGGCGTTTTCCCGGAATGGCCCGATTATTTCGGTTTCGAAGAGGACATAACCTTCGAGGAGACTCCAACCGAACAGCAAAGATTCTATCGGATACGTGCCAAAGGCCTGTAGAATCAAATGTCGCCATTGGCAATCGAGCGATGCAAATCGGAACTACTGAGCTCATCGCATTAATTCGTCTTGGTGTCATTAGGCTGACCCACTAGGATTGACATGACGTAACAAAAGCCACTCCCTGCCCGTGAACCTCGCGTTGGCTTAATTTTTTAAGGAATTTACAATGTTTTCATGGGCTCAACAGGCGTTCGGGTGGCCCAAGCTTCCGGTTGCCCGATCGCCGTAACGGAGGAAAAACCTGCCCAATGGGAACATTCGCTTGCGCGGCGTCACCAAACAATACCCCTATCGACGACCAGACCCAGTCTCTCCTGCCGGCAACTTTTCGAGGGCGCGCCAAAGGGCGTACAGCGGCCAAGCTACGCCGGCCGCTCGAACCGCGCACGAGTCTACATGGTTCAGGGGCGCAATGCGCGTTCATAATGTTCGAGGAGGTCTCTCCTCCGTACCCAACGGAGGAGAGGCTAGAGGGGAGGAGGCACCCATTTGGGCCAGCGACCATAGATATTTTGCGTTTTTCACGTGGAGTGATTTCACTCGAAAACTTCGCAGCTGACTCACTTACTTCGTTGCACGATAAAACTGCATCGGTTCAAAATCGATGACTGGATACATTCTTTCCCCACCGATATCCACGAATAAAGCAGCAACCGTTCGCCAGTAACTTACACTTCGCTAAACTGGTCCGGTCTATACACGTTCCCTTGAGTCATTTTGGCCCGATTCGGAGTAACCTTACTTCGTGTAAAGCCTGATTTTCACGGTGATTCGCCTGCGCCTAAGCTGTTTTACCTATGAGTCCCGCTCGCTCTTTTTCGAGTTTCGCACTGACGGTTCTGGTTTCAATCTCCGTCGCGGCGGACGTGCCGGCGTGGGTTCAGCCCGGGCAGGCGGGCGGAGTCCGAGCGAGCGCGATTTATGGGGATTTGCTGGCTGTTGGCGGAAGCAGTGGCGTGAATCTTTGGAACTTTCGAACCAGGGAGTTGGTCCGAAGAATGCCCGAACTCTCGAACTCCGAGCGTATCCATTTTTCGGCGGATGGATCGTTGCTTGGATCAACGACTGGCTCGGAATTGAGAATCTGGTCGATGAAGGGCGCCACGCTTGTTTCGATTGGCGAAATGGCAAAGGATGTCACCGATTTCGAGTTCCTGGCGACGAAGGTGGTGACTTTCGATCGGGAAAATTCAGCAGTGCGTTTATGGGATCTCGACAGCGGTGAGTTGATTCGAAAGATCGAAATCCCCCTGGGAAATTATACCTGGGCTGTAACACCCTCAGGTTCGCACTTGGCCCTGGCAGTTCTGAAAGAAATCTACGTTTACGATTTTGGTGGTCCAGGACTGCGCATTTTTTCCGGCCATACCGACTTTGTAGAAGCGCTCGCCTTTTCGGCAGATGGAAAAATGCTCGCCTCCGGAACCGGGTGGGGAGGTAACACCAGCGATCTGACGGTTAGATTATGGAACGTCGAAACGGGCCAACAAATCAAAGCCATTCCCGCACCCGGAAACGGAGCTGCTTCTCTTGCATTTGCGCCGAAGTCACTAGTCCTCGCCGGAGCCGCTTTTTCGGGAGAGTCTATGGTCTGGCGTGTGGAAGATTCACAAGTGGTGGAATCGTTGAAACTGGAGCCGTACTCTGAACTGACATTCAGCGCGGATGGCAAATCACTGGCCAGTGGCGGATATGTGTTGGATATGGAAACCGGAAATGTCGCGGACGTGATCGGACATCGCGCGAGCATCCAGAATTTGCGATTCACTCGCGATAGTTCGCGCTTGATCTCTGACGACGGAGCACGAATTCATGTCTGGGATTCGACCGTGGGTAAATCGGTGGTCACGCTCGATAAATCCAGTCCAGTAACGGGAGCATCCGCGAAAACGAGCATCCGAGTGGTTGCGCACAATTCGGCATACCTGATGCGCCTCGCCGATGCGCTCGATGTTTCTGCGGACAACAAGACGTTGCTTTGGGGCGGTCGGCTTTGGTCACTGGAGAGCGGTTTGCTGACCCGCATTTTTGCAACCAATTTCCTGGAATGGCCCCGGACCATTTCACCGAATTGGGATGTTTACGTGACCGAGCAGTGGGGAACGAACATTGCAATACTGCGCGACATGACCAATGGCGCGGTGATTCATCAGCTTTGGCGGACGAATGCTTACGAATCGCGCGTCCAGGCCTTTTCGCCCGATGGCCTCCTGGTCGCGACGACCGGTGGGTTTTTGCGGAGCGGATACGATATTCCGGATCGCACAGTTTCGGTGTGGGATAGTCGGACAGGGACGCTGGTCAAAGAATTTAACGGACAAACCAGCGACCCCTACGCGATCTGTTTTTCGGCGAACCAAAAATATATCGCCGCGATTGGGGAACGGAACGACGGGGTGGCGACAGTGTGGAATTTCGACACTGGCGAAGTTGCCCTCCGGCTAATAGTGCACGATCCGCGCGCTGCAGCGTTCGCTTTTTTCCCGAATTCGGAACTCGTGGCATGGGGACACGATGGCGGCCTGGAAATTTGGAACATTGCGGGAAGCAATCTCGTGAGGTCTGTAACTACAACAGACACAAAATATACGTCGGCACTCGCTGTTTCTCCGGACGGCCGGAAATTAGCGGTGGGCCGCATGGATGGTGCGGTTTCTGTTTTTGATTTGCCGTGGCGGGAGACATTGGCAATTCAGAGCGACGGCGGGGGAATCATCGTGGCGTTCCCAAAGAGAGCTGGAATGAATTACGCGCTTCAATCGAGTCGTGATTTGACCTCATGGATTACGGTCACGAACTGGCCGGCCGCTGTGGCGAGTTCAGACGCCCAAATCAAAATCCAATCTGCAGGCTCGGCACAGTTCTTTCAGTTGCTGCAGGAGTAGCGCCTACCGCCGACCGATCTATTCACGATGCACAATCTCAACGACTCTCCAAGATCGATGGTATTGAAGCAGA
>JAQGOX010000660.1 GCA_028293365.1 Verrucomicrobiales bacterium
TCCGGCACTATATCAGTAATCCGCGTTGACGGTGACAAGTTGGACCAACTGGAAAATGTGACGGGAGCCTCAGCAAGAAGCATTCCCGTGGATCCAAAGACGCACATCGTTTGGATTGCGTCCAGCAAAGGAGATCAATCGTTTGTGCAACCCTTTACCTCGAGCAAATAAATCTCTGTGAATCATGAATTTATGAAACCAAATCTACTTTCGCGTTTATTTCTTATTGCGAGCGTTGGAACGTTCGTATGCGGAAGCGTTGCGCAATCAACACACGCCGCTCCTTACAAAGTCCTCAAGACGACTCAGACTATGGGCGCCGGCGCCATTGACTACGTCTTTGCCGATAACGATGGCCGTCGTCTCTACGTTCCACGCGGCTCGCAAGTGCTCGTGTTTGATCTCGACACCCTCAAATCCGCCGGCTCAATCACCAACGCTCGAGCGCGTGGAGTTGCGGTGGACCCGGTCTCGCATCATGGCTTTTGCAGCAGCAGCCCGGTCGTGATGTGGGATACCCGGACGCTTGAAACAATCAAAACTATCGACGTGCAGGGTGGTCCGGATGGAATTCTTTTCGAGCCATCGACCGAAAGGATTTACGTGTTCAGCCACCGCGCACCCAATGCCACGGTGATCGATGCCAAAGAGGGCTCGGTCGTGGGCACTATTGATCTGGGCGGCGCTCCCGAACAGGCTCAAAGTGACGGGCAGGGCCATGTTTATGTGGATATCGAAGACAAAGACAACATCGCCGTTGTGGACGCCAAAACACTTAAAGTTACCGCGCATTACGACCTTGGTGGAAAGGGTCGCGGCCCAGCCGGCCTTGGTTTGGATGTGAAGAATCACATTCTGTTCGCCATGTGTCGCAATCCGCAAACGTGCGTCGTGCTGAACGCTGACGACGGCAAAATTCTCGCGACGCTGCCCATCGGCAAAGGCTCCGATGGCGGGGGCTTCAATCCCGCAACGTTGGAAGCATTCAGTTCCCAGGGTGACGGAACCTTAACGATCATCAAGGAGAACAGCACCACGAGTTTCGAAGTGGAACAAACGGTGCAAACCAAATCGCGCGCCAAGACTTGCACGCTGGACACGAAGAATAATCAGATCGTTCTGATTACAACCGAACCCGCTCCCGCCGCGTCCCCCGATGCAGCGTCTCCCACGCCGCCAGCGACCGCAGATCAACCGGCAGGCGGACAACGGGGCGGACGTGGAACTGGTCCAGCACTCTTGGATATTCTGGTTGTGGGGCACTAATCAGGTAAACCACATTTCGTTAAAGTTGGCTCAGAATCACGGCAACAATGCCTGCGCGAGATTGGGATCTTGCGTTTCGAGCTGTAACAAACCAGGCGAACGCTTCAGGGTTTTCACAAAACGCTCCTGAATTTGAGGATCCGCAGTTTTGAGTCTGTCGCTCCAGGCGATGATTTCATTTCGGTCGAATGGACGTGGCGAGAACATGCGGATTTCCGCTTCCTCGCGCAGAGTTGAGGCCTCTTTTCCGGAGATCTCTTTCAAGTCACGCATTGCGTCCGTAAAGGCCGGCATAAAATCCTCGGGCCGATAAAAAGTCGGCGCGGGTGGATCAAACCGCCGTATGGCGGTCGCAACGGCAAACAGAAAATTATTCGCGTCGGGCGTGGCATCGGCATCACCCGCCTTCAAAATCTCTCGCAGCCTGGGCAATGTCTCCGCCGCTTGGTTATCCAATCCATTCAGTTTCTTGATCGCGGACATGCGCGCCTCGGGATTGCGCAAAGCGGCCACCAAATCCGTGACACCTGGTTTGTCCCGCTGTTCCAGAACAATCGCCGCTTCGCGCGCCTGCAGTTTCGCCTCCAGTTCCGGAATCTCCGACCGCAAATCGGGTGCGGTAGCCGCCAGTGCGTCGAGGACCAAACTGCTCATGCCGGGCATCCTCCGTCCGTATTCACGAATGGCGTCGGCAGCCGCCCGTCCCGGGGCTCCAATCAATCTCAGCGCCTCAAGCGCTTCCATACCCGAACTTCCGTGGTCATCTCTGTTCTCGATAAGCCCTGGCAGGAGAGCAGAGGTCAAGCGCGGATCGTTTTTTCCGGTTGTGCGCGAGAGAATCGACGCGGCGGTGAATCGTTGTTTTGCATCTTCACTCTCCAAAAGGGGCGAAATCTTCGCGACGATTTCCCCGTCATCCGTCTTGTGATTCCACCTATATGACTCTATCCAAAGCTTCAACCCTTCGGCCGCGGCGGGATTATTTTTGAACGCTTCCACTAGTGCCGGAATAGTTTCAGGCCCAGGAAAAAGAACCGAAGCGGACATCCCCACGTTCTGAATTAGATTATTGTCCGCGGAATTCTTGAAAACCGACATGATCACGGGACGAAGTGCCTCCGCCGACTCAGGAAAGAACTGCAGGGTTGCACCGGCTCTTCTCGCCGCTTTGGGATTTTCGGATTTCAAAGCGGTAAGAATCAAATTCAGGGCGTCCTTCCTTTTGGAGCCCGAAGCCGTGATTGCCTCCCATATCCCCGCGGGAGGCATTCCAACATCCGATTCCGTGGAATACAGAATCTCCTTCAATTGCTCCAAAGCAGCCAATTCCGCCGCCTCTATCGGGTCCGTCGGTTTAGCCTTCCATGGAAGGAAACGGGCAAATCCTGAACTGGCACTGGCTCCTCCGTTAGCAGCCGCCTGCGGTGACCCAGCCAGAACGACCGCATCAACTTGACCTTTTCTCTTGCCTCGACCGATTTCCCTGAGCCCGAGAAATGCGCACGCTAGAATGAAAGAAATAACCAGCGTTGTTTTCAATTTGGCTTGTATCATAAGTGCTAAAAGTGGTGAGACATTTGTGAGGGGCAGACTGGATCGACAGGCCAGCGTGGCTGCGGCCTGAACTTTCGATATCGCCGGAAGAGGGGCTGCCTGCAGTGACTTATTCATAAGCACCGATATCAGGATCGCGGAGCTGCACCCCACTCCGGTGCGGTTCAGCGTTACGCGCAGCTTTTCAACGGCTCGGGAAAGCCGCATCCGCGCCGCTGATTCATTCACTCCCAGGATGCTTGCGATATCCCCGGTGGGTTTACGCTCAAAAAAGCGCAGCAAGATTGTCTTTCGCTCCGTCTCATTCAACGACTCGATCGCACTGTCGAGAAACGGCTCAACCCGGCTCCAAAGCGATTCCTGATCGGCATCATTCATATCGCAAATTTCGGACGCTTGTTCACGGTTGCGACGCCGGGATTCATTTCGCAGAATCTTCATGGCAAGGTTCCACGTAGTTCGATGAAGCCAGGCAATTAGAACTGTGCCAGGCCTCAGACCACTGGCCTTTCGTGCGAGCAGACAAAATGCCTCCTGCGACACCTCTTCGGAAAGATGCGTGTTCCTCAGGACGCGCTGGGCACATCCATAAACCGCATGAACGTGCCGGTTGACCAACTCCGCGAAGGCACTCTCATCTTTTCCGTCCACATACCGCCGCAATAGTTCGGCATCGTCCATATTCTAATAAGTATATCCCCGCGCCCCCCACCCTGTAACAGGATATCCGCCGAAAAAACGCGATAAAGCAGACGGGGAATGGCCACCATTAATGTATTTTTATCCTTTCGCGATCCGAATAACCTGATACCAAATTCCACCATGAAATTCGTCGCACTGCTGCTTCTCTTCACGAACTCCTTGCTTGCTCAATTGCCGCCCGGAAATGAAAAGGGTGTCTCGATGGGGCATATTCACCTTTTGGTTTCGAATCCCGAGATTCACAAAAAACTCTGGGTGGATGTTCTCGGTGCGAAGGTCGTGAAAGCTGGACCACTGGAGCTGTATGAGTTCCCCGGAGTTCAGGTGGCTTTGCGCAAAGGATCCCCGTCGGGTGGAAACCAGGGAACCGTGCTCGATCATCTTGGATTCAAGGTAAAAGACCTGGATGCCACCAAGGCGAAACTGACCGCGGGCGGCGCCACTGTTATGAGCGAGAATCCAGGAACGCGCCAAATGTTCGTGATCTTCCCCGACGCAGTCAAAATTGAGTTCACTGAGGACAAATCTCTCACCCAGCCGGTGGTGCATCATCACATTCACTTCGCCACTCCTCAAATTGAAGAACAGCGGGCCTGGTACGAAAAGACGTTCGGCGCAAAGTTGGGCATGAGCGGACGCTTCAAGGCCGCCGCTATCCCCGGAGTCGATCTGCGCTGGAACGCATCGGAAAAGGCGCTCCCAGGAACCAAAGGATGTCGCGTCGATCATATCGGATTTGAGGTCGCGAATCTGGAGGCATTCTGCAAAAAACTCGAAGCCGATGGCATCAAGTTCGATGTTCCGTTCCGTTCCATGCCTCAGATGGGCCTCAGCATCGCGTTCTT
>JAQGOX010000678.1 GCA_028293365.1 Verrucomicrobiales bacterium
CACCGGTTCTGCCGCAGCCTTGGAACCGGATTTCAAAAGGCGCTTGTACTCACCGGACCATTCGTAATCTCCGTAGGTAACAAACTGGGCTTCTGCAGTCACTTTCGCCAGGGCGGATTCATCCAGATATTGGAAAAGCTTGAGAGAGCCGAGGTGAGTGCTCAAGGCCCGTTCACGATAAATGCGATCGACGTGGTCTTTAAGACCGGAGTCATATCGCATGATGTCGCGCAAGCCCTGCCACCGAATTTCGAGCAATTCCGCGGGAGCCTCACAAAAAATACTGGCAGTGCGTGGAATTCGTCCCAGTGCGGAAATTTCGCCGAAGAACTCGCCCGTTTCCAGAATCGCAGTCTGATATTTTCCCAATAGCCTGGGTACATCCTGAAGAAAAACGCGCAGTTCTCCTTTTTTATCCTGGCGAGCGTCGAGATTTACATGTGCGGAACGCTCTAACTCTTTCCGTACTTCGGGTTGCTTCGGATTGGACCAGAGTTGCGCAACCGTCTGAAAAAAACTTTTCCTACGGGTTTCACTGCGTCCCAGCATGGAGGAGGGAAGCTCTGGTTTAAGGACGACGCGGACGGCGCCGGAAAGAATCAAAAACGCAGAATTTCCATAATCACCCTGCCGCACTACTATTTCCCCGGGTTTATAAGCGCGGACGCGGCTGTCATGCCGAAGAATGCCACGCAGCGGAAGAGTCTTCGGAAACGACTCTGGATTCATCTTGCTGAACGGCGGGAACGTAAGCAATCGATCCACGCCCTCCTCCGACATATCGTCGGAAAACGAAGCGTCCCAGCGTCGCAATTTGGGAAGAACGGCCGGTGTAATCATCGTCCAATGTTTTATGCGTCCAACACCAGGTCCGTTTTCGGTCGTGCGATGCAAGTCAGGCAGGAGCCCTCTTCAGCCGGAGTGCCATGATTTCCAACGTACTCGACGCCGCCGGATTTTATCGCGACCAGGCAACTGCCACAACTTCCTGCCCGGCAGCCGCATTCAATTCGAACGCCATTCTGTTCGGCAAGGTCCAGCAGCGACGTCAGCGATGGTGTCCACATCGCCGATTTACCCGATTTGCCAAACGTGACCTTCAGCTTTTGCACAGCCGTTTTCAGCATGCGTTCCGTTTGACTACTCGGCACCCGCTTCACAGTGGCAGGTCCAAAGGCTTCGAAGAAGACATGTTCATCCGGAACACCCCACTCCTTCAAACCATCTGTAATGCTTTTCATGAATGGACCCGGACCGCAGAGGTAATATCGGTAGTTATTTGAAGGTAAAAGCTTCTTAAAAACGTCCACACTAACGCGGCTCCGGAGATGGTAGTCACGTCCCTCCACATCGTTTGCATCGGGAGCACTGTAACAGACGATTATATGGATATTTTTATGATTCGCTGCGACCTGGTCCAGGTATTGTTTCTGGATATGATCGCGTCCATTCCGCGCGCCAAAGAAGAACCAGACTTCCCGATTGGACCCGCTCTCAATAATAGCATTCATCATGCTTAGCATCGGCGTGATGCCAACGCCGCCCGAAATCAGGACAACTGCATCAGGCTTGGTGAGATCAAGGAAAAACTGTCCCGAAGGAGCTTTAACATCAATAATATCCCCTTCTTTAAGACTCTCGCAAAAGTAAGTGGACGCCAGTCCGTGCGGCGCGCCGAGTGCATCGCTCGGAGCACAGGCTTTTTTAATTGTAACCCGATAAGCCTTTTCTGGATGCGGACTATCTGAAAGGGAATAGCAGCGTACCACAGGCTTGGACTGTCCGGGTAAATTCAACTGGAATGTGAGAAATTGGCCGGGTTTAAACAATGGAACCGGTTTAGAATCGTGCGGAGCCAAATAGAACGAGTAAACCTCGTGACATTCCAACACCTTCCTGGCAACACGAAATTTTCGATAGCCATTCCAGGTAAGCTGCTTCTGTTCAGCCTCCCGCAGTAGAGCCATGGCAGTTCGAATATTCAGCTCCAGTTGCGCGCGTTCGAGCTTCAAGTGACGCCGTTGACTCATCAGCCGGAAAACGTAAGACAAGAGCACCAGCAAACCTTGAAGGAGAACAATGACTACAAGCAGAACACCGAACGCAAAACCCCAGTCCGAAGCCGATACGCTTTTTAACTCCTGGATAATAGTTTGCATCAGCGTCTCGGATTGTTTACCAAACCAATCGTGCGCGGTAAAACCTTTACGCAAAAAAAAACCGTGGTCGAGGCTTACCGTTTTCTGCGTTTACCTGGCGCATACTGTGTGTTCGCATTGATTGCGGTCTGCTTGTTCACTCGAGCCGATGAGCCTGAGATAGCCGCAGCTAAGTTCCTCGGTGCGCCAAGCTGCAGTTCATCTTCATGTCACGGCGGCGCAGCGGAAAATCGCAACCAGTTTCTCATCTGGAGCAAGCTGGATTTCCACTCGCGGTCGTATGCAACACTCACCACCGCACGATCGGCGAGGCTCGCGGAAGTGTTAAGCTTGTCCAGTGCGATCACGAGCCAGCGATGCACCGTGTGCCACGCGCCCATGGCTGAGATCCTTGGGACGGCACGATCGGGAACAAGCACCATTGACGGCGTTTCTTGTGAAAACTGCCACGGGCGCGCCGAGCCCTGGATTAGATCTCATACACGAACCGATTTAGGCCACGCGGAACGAACAAATTTGGGCATTCGGGATTTGCGCGACATTTACGTGCGAGCGAATAAATGCGTGGCGTGTCATCAAAACCTTGACGGTCAAATCCTCGCCGCGGGGCATCCCGAGTTAATATTTGAATTGGACGGCCAGGCTGCCAGCCAACCTCGGCACTGGCGGGAAAAGCTCGATCATGGTCAACTTTGGTTGGAAGGTCAGGCAGTTGCGCTACGGGAAATGAGTTGGCAATTGACTGACTCAAAACAGCCG
>JAQGOX010000708.1 GCA_028293365.1 Verrucomicrobiales bacterium
AATCCCACCAATTGACCGTTTTCGTTTCGGATGGAGGGTGGCCCGGTTTTGAATCCAATATCCGCGAGAGCCGAGATCGGCACGTGGGCGATTCTTTGGTCGAGGGGATCCTGCGTTTTTCCTGATCCCATGGCAGGCAAGCCTTTGAAATTATCGGTTTGGGGAACGGGAACCAGAACTCGCTTAAGTGCGTCTATATCTTCGCGAAAATCTCGTGCGTAACGGACGCTGATCGGGTATCGCTCGCGACCTTCAACTGTTGTTCCGATCGTTTTCCCTCCAATGGCAGTTTCAATAATATCGTTCACGTCCCCCACCGTAAGACCGTAGCGCGCGGCTGCCTCGCGTTTGATAGTGAAATCGAGGAAATAGCCGCCGGTCGTGCGCTCGGCAAAGGCGCTGCGCGTCTCCGGAAAATCGCTGAGCGCTCGTTCAATCTGCACCCCCACCTTTTCAATTTCCGCAAGATCAGCGCCGAAAACTTTGATTCCTAAAACAGAACGGAACCCGGTGGTGAGCATCTCCGTGCGAGTTTGGATCGGCATCCAAAAGATATTCGCCATGCCGGGGGTCCGAACCTTTTCATTCATCTCGGCGATAATTTTTTCCCAGGTCATGCCCGGACGCCATTTCTCGGGTGGTTTAAGCGACACCACCGTTTCGACCATGGAGAGAGGAGCGGGATCTGTCGCTGTTTCCGCTTGCCCGGCCTTGCCGAATACCCGTTCAACTTCGGGAATCTGCCGGAGCATTCGATCCTGGATCTGTAGAATCCGTCCTGCCTCCCCTATGGCAATTCCGGGCACGGCTGTGGGCATGTAGAGCAGGGTGCCTTCGTTGAGTGGTGGCATGAATTCCTTGCCCAGGTGCAGGTATGGATACGCGGTTGCCGCCATGATGAAGAGTGCGCTGAGCAAGGTGAGCCAGCGAAAGCGCAGGACAAAATGAACAAACGGTTGATAAATCCAAATCAGAAATCGATTAATAGGATTGCGGGTTTCCGGAACGATTCTGCCGCGCACGAGTAGAATCATCAGGACCGGCACCAGCGTGATTGAGAGCAGAGACGCGAAGAACATCGCGAAGGTCTTGGTAAATGCCAGCGGTCGGAAGAGCCGGCCTTCCTGTCCGGTCAACGAGAATACCGGTATGAAACTGACGGTGATTACCAGCAGCGAGAAAAACAACGGTCGGCCGACCTCTTTCGCGGCAATAATGATTGTCTGGATTCGTTCGGAGTTCGAAGGCTCTCGTTTGTAGTCTTCGACAAACCGTTCCAGATGTTTATGTGCATTTTCGACCATGATGATCGCCGCGTCCACCATGGCTCCGATGGCGATGGCAATTCCGCCGAGCGACATGATGTTTGAGGTCAGCCCCAGCCAGTGCATCGGAACGAAAGAAAGTATGATGGCGATCGGCAGCGTGATTATCGCAACGAGCGCTGAACGGACATGCCACAGGAAGAGAATGCAAACAATGGCGACGACAATACTCTCTTCAATAAGCTTTTCGCGCAGCGTCCGAATCGAGCGTTTGATTAGGTCGCTACGATCATAAGTAGGGACGACCCGGACTCCTTCGGGAAGCGCGGATTTTATTTCTTCAAGTTTTCTTTTGACTCCGTCGATCACTGTCAATGCGTTCTCTCCGTAACGCATCACGACGATTCCTCCGACAACTTCCCCGCGTCCGTCCAGTTCCGCAACGCCGCGCCTGAGATCCGGGCCTAAATGGACCGTTGCGACATTCCGGATATATACGGGCGTTCCGTTCACTGTTTTCAGTGGAATGTTTTCAATATCGGTAATGCTCTTTATGTAGCCTCGCCCCCGGATATAATATTCGGTTGAAGCAATTTCGAAGACCCGTCCTCCGACATCAGCGTTCGACATCCGAACCTTCGCCACCACGTCGCTTAGAGGGATTCCATAGGCAACCAGCTTGTTCGGATCGAGGTCGATCTGGTACTGCTTCACAAATCCACCCACCGGGGCGACTTCCGCGACTCCCTTGACCGATTCAAGAGCGTAGCGCAAATGCCAGTCTTGATAGGAGCGGAGATCGGCCAGACTGTGCTGTTTCGTGTCGTCGACCAGGGCGTATTCGTAAACCCACCCGACTCCCGTGGCGTCAGGGCCGATCACAGGATTCACTCCTTCCGGCAATGCGCCTCGAACAGAGCTCAGGTACTCGATGACTCGGGATCGAGCCCAGTAAATGTCAGTTCCATCTTCGAAGATCACGTAAACGAACGATTTGCCGAACATGGATTCGCCGCGGACAAATTTGACTTTCGGGGCGGCGATGAACTTCGTCGAAATTGGATACGTTATCTGATCTTCGACCAGATCCGGGGACCTCCCTTCCCAGTCAGTATAAACGATGACCTGTACGTCGCTGACGTCGGGTACAGCGTCGAGAGGAGTATTCTGCAAAGCCCAGATCCCACTCGCGATTCCGAGCAAAACCAAAACCGAAACCAGGAATAGGTTTCGTCCACTCCAGGCGATGATTTGTTCCAGAAGCGGCTCTGCGCGCAGTGATGGCTGGTTGGAACCGCGGGAAGAAGTGTCGGTGCGGTTCATCGGATGCAATATTTCCTGAGGAACGACCTGCAACTTCTGAAAAATGATACCGAGCCGGTCGTTACCATGATTTTAGCGCTCCCTGTAGCTTGGCCTCCGCGTCGATCAGGAAATTGGCGCTGCTGACCACGCGTTCGTTTTCCCGGAGTCCTCCATCAACGATATAGTCGTCGCCCACCTTTCGCCCGAGTTCTACGAGGCGTGGCTCCAGCGAGCCTTCGGGTTTTTCGACGAATGCAATGTTGCGCAGTCCGGTGGGCATAATTGCGGAAACGGGAACCGTAAGCGCGGCGGCGAGAGTGGTAGACAATTTCACATCCACATACATTTCCGGACGAAGCCGCAGATCCTTATTATCGAGGTCAATGCGCACGCGAACGGTACGCCGGGCATCTGCTATAAACGGATCTATGATAGACAGGGTGCCGGACATCACTTCTCCGGGATAGGAAGAGGAACGAACTTCAACGACTCCGCCCTTTTTCAAAAGCGAAAGATCTTCCTGGTAGAATTCCGCCCAGACCCAGACCTTCGATAAATCCACAACATCGACTAAATGATCGCCCATCATGACACGCCGCCCCTGATCGACCCCGAGCGTCTGGACGACTCCGGCGAAGGGTGAATAAAGCGTTAAAGTTTCCTTCGGCACGCGCGAGTTCTCGAGGTCCGCGATTTGCTTTTCGTTGATATTCCATAGCCGGAGCCGATTTTTCGACGCTTCGTAAAGTTGATCGGCGCCCTTTCGTGAAGATTCAGTTCCGCTCCTGGCAGCTTCCTCCCGCATTTGCAAAACATTCAAGAATTCGCGTTCCGTCGTCAGCAATTCAGGACTATAAATCGTCAGTAATGCCTGATCCCTGGCAACACTTTCGCCTCGGGAAAAGACTTTCAAATCGTGCACGTAACCTTCGATCCGCGAGACGTAATCCCAGTGTCGTTGCTTATCATAATCGACCACCCCCACGGCGCGGAGGGTATTTGTGAGCGTCTGCATTCGAACGGACGCATAGGTCACGCCGATTTGCTGCTGGCGTTTGAGCGGCACATTAAATTCGGTGGGTGGCGCATTTGAGCTCTCCGCTTCATGGCTGGCAATTTCGGGCGTGTTTTTGGCCAGCGCTGCTCGGTTTGTCGTGGCGGTGTTCGTCGAACGCGCTTTAACCGGCGTAAGATTCATTCCGCAGATTGGGCATTTCGCCTTGGGGTCGGAGAGATGGACCGACGGATGCATGCTGCAGGTGTAGTAGGCCACCTCGGAGTGTGGTTCGGCAGACGGAGCTGTTTTAGTGCAGCCTGCGAATGCGAGGAATAGCAGGCTGCAAAAGGTGGATAAAAGACTGCGTGATTTCATCTTAGTTTTCGAGAGAGTGTTGGTGCTCCTCCGGTTTGAGGCTGACTCCGAGCATTTCAAGTGAAGGTAGGTTTCCCAGACCGCAACAGAGAGTTAGTTCCGCCATCATTGAGTATTGTTCCGCGACTGCGCGCGCGTACATGAGCTGCGCCTCGAGCAACATTCGCCGGGCGTCCATTACGTCGTTGAACATTCCTTTGTTTGTCATCCAGGCATTGCGGGCGCTGTCCAGGGCCTGTTCGGATCGCGGTATGATTTCGTCCCGGTAGGCCAGGGCCTCCCGCCGGGCCGAGGCGATCGCGACCGTCATGTGATGGACTTCCTCAATGACTGCCTGTTCATAGTCTTTAACGTCGAGGGTGGCGGCTGTGGTCTTTGCCTCCTCGCGTTTGATTTCACGGGAATACTTCGTGGAATTGAACCATGGCAGGCTGAAACTAAAGACCAGGAGTGCCTGGCGGAAGCTGCTGTCATCGCTGAAGTTCCTGGCCTCGATACCTGCCATTACGTCAGGATATTTTTGTTTCCTGGTCAGTGCGACCGATGCTTCCCCTTTGCGAATTTCCTGCCGCAATACCTTTAACCTTGGTTCAAAATGCAACGCCAGTTTGACCAGGCGCGAATTGTAGGGGATTTCATCCGCAATCGGCGGCAGATCGAGATTCGGCCACAAGTCTGCAATCGGCCGACCCAGGAGCCGGTTCAGGGCAAAGTGCGAGTGATCCCGGCGCTGCTCATCGTTCTGCAACTGAGCGGCCCGGCGGGCGCTTTCGTTTTGTAATCGCAGCACGTCCACCTGCGAACCTGTTCCATTTCCGTAACGGAATTCAGCCGATTGCGTCAGCGTGCCGATCAGTGACAAGTCCTGGCGGCCAAGATCGACGACCCGGCCGGCGACCGCTGCTTCCAGCGCCGCTTTCACGAATTCCCGCCGCAACAATTGAAATTGATAGTCCTGGTTTAGCTCGGCCAGCCGAAGTTCCTCCTGGGCCACGGCGCGGGTTAAACGAGGCTTCCCCCAAAGCGGGAGTTTTTCCTCAATTCCGTAAAGCAAATCGCCGTCATCGCGGCGCTTGGTTTCACGGCCAGCCATCGCACCGAGCCTGCCAGCAGGATCCTCCCAGGTCTTCACGGCGGCGGCATTTTGACGCGCCGCTTCGGTGCGAGCCGAGAGCGCCTGGAGGCCGATGTGGTTGGTTCTCAGTTCATCGTCCAGCTCACTGAGCCAGGCGGGCGTGATTGTCACTCGGTTTGTTCCCGGCTGCGCCCGGAGTTCGAGCGCCAAAGTTGTCGTCGCAATAATGCTGAATAGGATTTCTGCAATTCTCATACATAAAGAGTAAGTTTGGAGTTTCTCCCTTCGCCGTTGGCAAAGGGCACACCATGCCCGGAAATGGGCACACTACACCTGGAGAAGCAGAAAAATCAGATCAGATAAACGCAATCGCGCTCATAAATGGGCGCGGCACTTATCAGTAGAAGAGGAGTAACGACTACCGATGAGGCAACGGCAAAAGCAGATTCATATAACTCGATGCGCGGCGTGGTCGGAACTGCAATATCGGCATTCCGAGGTGTTGAGGCAGCCCGCGGCGCGGGAATTGGCGCTGTAGGAGCACCGCACGGCGTGCCTTTGATACAGCAGGATCGCGTCGCGGTTGCACACGCGCACTGAGTACACGTCGCGGGGGCGGGCGCGAAATCGGAAGCAAAAATGCATTGCGTCAGCAGCAGCGCGAGGCTGAGGAATGTCGCAAAGGAGGTTTTCACAGAAATTTGAAAATAAACTCGAATGATTACTTCGTTTTATTTTCCGCAGCATCCAGTTTTTTCAAATACTTGGCTGGATCTTTATCGAAGTCCTTTTTGCAGGATTTGCAGCAGAGTTTAATTTCCTGGCCTTTATGAGAGAAAACGTAGGGCTCCCCCATATCCCCACCAAGCTTTTCATCCGAAACCACGCAGGTCTTCAGTGGATAAGCTTTTCCCGAGTTCGCTTTATCGTTCTTTTCAGATTTTTTGTCAGCAGCAAGCGTCGAGGCAGGCCCAAAAGCAAAAGTTGCGATCAGCGCAGCCGCCGTCAGGATCTTCAGTCTTTTCATAAAGTGTTGTTTGTCCTTTGCATAGCTTAGACGAAACTCGCCCAAAAAGCACTCAAAAATATTGTAAAGTGTCGTAAGATGACCGAAACCCGGCGTGATATGCAGGTATGGTTCGCGCCAAAATTTGCCCTGACGCGCCAGAATAACTCTCTTACATTCCCACTATGATTATTGGGGTTCCGAGAGAAATAAAGCAGCAGGAGTTTCGGGTCGCGCTTTTGCCATCAGGGGCATACCAGCTCATTAAACATGGTCATCAAGTCCTCGTTGAACGAAATGCTGGCGCTGGTTCGGGATATCCCGATGAGGATTATCGCCGCGCCGGTGCAACCGTCGTGGAGTACCCTTTTTCAATCTTTGAGAAGGCTGAACTGATCGTGAAGGTCAAAGAACCGCAGCCATCCGAATTTAATCTTATCCGCCCCGGTCAAATTCTTTTTACATACCTCCACCTGGCGGCCAGCCGGGATCTCACGGAAGCTCTCCAAAAATCGCAGGCGACTTGCATCGCATACGAAACAATTGAAGTGAATCGCCGGCTTCCGCTCCTGGAGCCAATGAGCGAGATCGCCGGTCGTATGTCGGTTTTGGTGGGCGGTTATTTTCTCGCGAAACATTGCAATGGGACTGGGGTGCTGCTCGGAGGGGTGCCGGGCGTGCTTCCGGGAAAAGTTGTGGTTATCGGTGGCGGCTCGTCCGGCATCAACGCCGCTCGCATGGCGCAGGGCCTGGGGGCTGATGTCACTATTCTCGAAGTTGACCTGGAGCGAATGCGCTTCCTTGATATCACACTCCATACCGCGCATACCCTTTATTCCAATGAAGCGCATCTCATGGAGTTGCTTCCAGCAGTCGATTTATTGATTGGCGCCGTACTGGTTCCCGGCGCAAAAGCTCCGAAGCTGATTACGCGCGAGATGCTCCGCCAAATGCGACCCGGCAGTGTGCTGGTAGATATTGCGATCGACCAGGGCGGCTGCGCGGTGACGTCCCGTCCCACCACGCATCACGATCCCGTATATGTCGAGGAGGGGGTGAACCACTATT
>JAQGOX010000755.1 GCA_028293365.1 Verrucomicrobiales bacterium
GATGTTACCGCGCGCAGGTTGTTTGCACTAAAGGCTGCGATTCGAGGTGCACAGTTTCGTGAATTGGGAATCGGTGTTTCCGTGGTTGCGGAGGGTGAAGTGGACAGCCATGCCCTGGAGTTCGCCAACGGATTAGCGCAGGTTCCTCGCCAATCCCTCTCTTTATTAAAACTCCATTTGAATCAACAGATCGGGAAGGCGTTTTCCCAGATATCTGTTTCGCAAACACCTTTCGATTTCGAAAGCAGGACGGCGGATTCCACTGGTGCAAATGATTGGGTAAAAGAGGTTTTTCAAAACGGCGGCAATGGAATCCATTCACGCGACCCCGGCGAGCCTACTTCGATTCCGTTTGTGTCGCAGGCAATTCGAGTTCTTGGGTATCCAAATGGTGTAATCGTCGCGACGTTGCACGATCCCGCGACGAAGAACGCCTTTTCCGCGGCCTTGACCCAGGGAATTCAGGAAGTTTTTGATCATATCCGATCGGATGGCTCCTACAAGGTCGCAATCTTTACAGGATCGGATCAATACTTCGCCAGTGGGGGAACCAGGGAAGGGCTGCTTTCGATTCAGAAAGGAACGGTTCGTTATTCAGACGCTCCTTTGTACGAAACCGTTTTAAAATGTGAGATCCCCGTGATCGCTGCAATGCAAGGTCATGCGATCGGAGCAGGTTGGTCCTTTGGAATGTTCTGCGACGAAGCGGTGTTCAGTGAAGAAAGTATCTATTCCAGTCGCTTCATGCGCTATGGATTCACCCCTGGCTTCGGATCCACCCTTATTTTTCCACACAGATTCGGTTACGATCTTGGCCGGGAAATCCTTTTTACCGCGCAGGATTATACGGGCCGCGATTTGCGGGAGCGTAGCGCTAATCTCCTCGTTGTTCCCCGATCAGAAGTGCTTTCTTGCGCACTCCAACGCGCTCATCGACTGGCGCGTGCATCGCGCGAGACACTCGTCGATGCAAAGAAACAGCAGACTCAGCTTTTAATCCAAAGACTTCCTTCAGTCATCGAACGAGAGCTCGCGATGCACGACCGAACGTTCGTCGGGAATCAAGAGGCCCTGGAAAAGATTCAAGAGAACTTCGACGAACCGCCGCAACGTTCAGTCCAGGCCACCGACGGCCACTCACTTGAAGAAGAAAACGGAGGCTCAGATGAATCCTTCGTTCACATCTTGGCAACTCTCCGCGAAACGTTGGCCGAAGAACTCCAAATGGCAAAGGAGGAGGTTGACGATGATCGTCCATTTATCGACATGGGACTGGATTCGATTACAGGCGTTACCTGGGTCCGCCGAATCAACAAGTGCTTTGGATTATCAGTCACTGCGGGTCAGGTTTACCATGCTCCAACGATTCGAGAGTTCGCGGAACTCTTGCTTCGTGAAAGCCGGCAACAGGGGCGAATAATTCCCGTTGTGGAAAAGGCACCCGAAGTAAAGTCACCGGAAAAAGGCAGACCACTTGTCGTTACGGCACCGCCCATTGCAGCGCCACCAAAGCCTCACGCTGCGCCGATTCGGTACCCATTATCTGCAGGTCAAAAGGGATTGTGGATGCTGCAGCGGCTCGATCCCTCGATGGCGGCGTACAATGTTCCTGTCGCCTTTAAAATCCTGGATGCTTCGTGGACTGAAGCAATCGATCGGGCGATCGATCTTCTGCTTCGAAAGCATTCAATTCTTGAAACAGTTATCGCCCTCGAAAAGAACGGCGAACCCTGCCAGTACATTCCTGCTCGAAGTCCAATCCGAATTGAACGACAGTCCATTGTTTTAGCATCGGGCCAAACCTGGACAACTTTTCTAACCGATGCGTTCAAGAAGCCATTTTCTTTGAATCAGGATCCGTTGCTGCGCGTACAATTGTTTACTGACGCCTCGGATCATTCAGTGCTCCTGATGACGATTCATCACATCATTTTTGACGGCACTTCACTGATGACGTTCATCCGCGATTTCATGGAAAGCTGGTCTGAGGCCTTTAGCGGAGATACAGGTTTAGTTTCCCCCAAAGCGCCAGCATACTTCGAATTTGTTGAATGGGAGAAAGCCTTTCTAAAAAGTGAAGAAGCGCAGAAAGAGCTTGCTTACTGGAAACTTCAGTTGAGCGGTGAATTGCCGTTATTGGAGATGATGACCGATCGGTCTCGCCCTCCGCAGCAAACTTTTTCCGGTGCGACTCGCGCGATACACCTTTCTGCTTCCTTAACGAGTCGAATTAAAAAATTGGCGGTCGAACGGAAAGTCAGTTTGTTTACCTTCCTTTTGGGAATTTATAAAGTTCTTTTGTACCATTACACCCGCCAGGAGACGACCGTTGTGGGCGTTCCGGTTGCCCGGAGAACCTTGGAGCGTTTTCAGGAGGCAATTGGCTATTTCGTCAATATGGTAGCCATCAAAAGCACGATCCAGGACGGGCAAACATTTAATGAGTTTTTGGAGCAGCTAAAATGGGTCGTTTTTGATGGTTTGGAACATGCGCGTTATCCCTTTCCAAAACTCGTTTCGGAACTTCAAATCCAGCCAAGCGCAACACACTCTCCTGTGTTCCAAACGATATTCGTTCTCCAGAATTTCATTCGTTCCGAAGGGTTTGATGTTTTGAATGGGCATGATACTCCGGTCTCGTTAATGCCGGACTTGCATCAGGAAGGTGAATATGACCTTCGTATTGAAATGCTGGACCAGGGAGAACAGTTGGCACTTTCTCTTTCGTATAATTCAGATCTCTTTCTCGAGGGAAGTGCCATTCGCTTAATCAACCACTTTATCAATCTGGCCGAAGCCATCGTTGAAAAGCCCGGGGGCCGGCTTCGTGAATTTAATTACATAGATGAGGCCGAGCGGAGTTTTCTCGAACAGGAGTGTAACCGAACTCGAAGAGCTTATCCCACCGGTTCTTGCCTGCACGAAATATTTGAAACGCGCGCACGTGAACTTCCCGAGGCAATAGCCGTTGTTTCGGAAGAGACCCGGCTCACGTACCGCGAGGTTGATCAACGGAGCACAATTCTGGCACGCCATCTTCAAGTGCAGGGCGTGCGC
>JAQGOX010000839.1 GCA_028293365.1 Verrucomicrobiales bacterium
CGTGAACAGTTTGTTCATCGGCACGTCTAACGAGTTGGGCGGATTTGAATCAGGATTGGTGGCGCACTTTTTCGGTCCTGTATTTTCCGTGGTCTCCGGCGGAATTGGCACTATTCTAGTCGTCGCCGCAGTAGCTTTAATTTGGCCGCAAATCCGTAAGTACGGACGATTGGACGCCTGATCATCACTCCGGTAACACAAAAGAATGAAAGGCCGTTTGATTCGTCAATCCTCGACCAGGACAGCCATCTTCTCCGATTTTCTGTTTAAAAGCAGCCAGAACCCCTGAAGTCGAAGCATCATCTGCACCAGGTCTTCGAGTTGCCCGGGCTTTACCAAATATGATTTCGCGCCTAATTGCTTTGCCTTTTCAAGGTCCGGCAGTTCCTTTGAAGAAGTCAGCACAATGACGGGAATTTCACGCAGTACCGGCTCCTGATCCGCCAGCCATTCCAAAAGTTCAAATCCAGAACGTCTCGGCATTTTTAGATCGGTCAGAATCATTAATGGGAGTGGATATTCTTCCCGGTTTGAGTAGATCCCTTCGCCAAGCAGATACGAAATTGCTTCTTCCCCATCCCGTACAACTTTCAGTGGGTTGGCGAGACGTGCCTTTCGGAATGCGCGCTCCATTAAGAACACGTCGTTCGGGTCATCTTCAACCATCAGGATCGTGGACTGCTGAATCATGCCTCACGCTAATGCTCAACGTACGTGATAACAACGCCCGTAACGCCCTAAACATCCCTCAACTTTTCCCTGTCTTTCGAGGCCGTCAAGCCCCTGACTTTAAAAAGGCGAGGGTCGCGCCAAGGCAGTTTTTGCCCGGCTCAACGCGCCACACTTTTGCTGACTGAAGCATTTCCTTGGTTGCGGGTCTCAATCCAAACAATGTCGAAATATCTCCACAAAAATATCCTACAGGAACTTTCCGGGATTCAAGATGCCCATCGGATCCAACGCGTTTTTGACCAACGCATGCAATTGTCGCCCTTCTTTTGAAACTGCCAGTGGCCACCATCGCTTTTTGGCCAGGCCTATTCCATGTTCACCGGTGATGGCTCCGCCCAGGTCGAGTATCCCATTAAAAAGGTCGTCCAGCGCTTCCTCGCATCTCTCGGAGGTGCCAGGCACATTCATATCGACCATCAAGTTGACGTGGATATTCCCGTCGCCAGCGTGGCCGAAGCAGGCTACCTGCAGACCATGCTTTTTTTGCAATTTCGCCGTGAATGCAAAAAGTGCTTCGAGTTTGCTTCGGGGAACGACTATGTCTTCGTTTAATTTAGTCAGCCCGGTGTCCCGCAATGAATAGGAGAATTCGCGGCGAAGTTGCCAGATTTTTTCTGATTCCTGAGATCCGAGTGCGCGAGTTACGAACACCGGCCTGGATTTCGAAATGATTTTTTGGAGGCTGGGTAATTCCGCTCGCACCGATTTTTCCTGGCCATCCAGTTCGACAATGAAATGCGCTCGACAACCTTCAAGTAAGCGGCTTCCCGTTCTTTTCCGTGCAGCCGCGAGCGTGAATTCATCCGCCAGTTCAAGGGCGCTTGGAAGGATTCCGGCAGAAAAGAGGTCTCGAATCGCCCCAGTGGCTTGTTTCATTGAGCCAAATCCGACCCCCAGGCAGGCGCGGTAAGGTGGCAGTGGCAATAGTTTCAGGGTTGCTTCGGTAATGATTCCCAGCATCCCCTCCGATCCGATAAAGAGCTTGGTGAGATCGAATCCAGTTTTATTTTTGTGAGTGCGGCCCCCTGTCCGAACGACTGTTCCATCGGCTAATACGACTTGCAGGCCTAACACATATTCTCGTGTCACTCCGTACTTCAGACAGCGTGGTCCGCCTGCGTTCGTCGCGATATTCCCGCCAATTGAGCAATCGGCCCGGCTTGCTGGGTCCGGCGGATAATAGCGCCCCAGTTTCTCAACTTTATTTTGCAGGTCAGCAGTAATAACTCCTGGCTGCACAATGGCGACGAAATCATCGGGATTAATCTCCAAGATTCGATTCATCTTGATCAATGAAAGCGCCAGTCCTCCCTTTTCCGGTACTGCGCTGCCTACATAACCAAATCCGGCGCCTCGAGCGGTGACTGGCAATCCCCGGCGGTTGGCGATCGCAAGGATCTTGCTGACCGCTTCTACCGTCCTGGGAAATGCCACAGCGTCCGGCATGTGGCTGGCAAACCATTTATCGCCGGAGTGCGCAACGCGTGTTTTCTCGCTCGTATCCAAGTCTGCGGGGCTGAGTACGCGGCGAAGCTGTGTGATGGCTCCAGAAAATGACTTATTCATTCGTTCGAATCAGTGGAATTCAACAAAGCCAATGCTTCCTCCGCTTCACTCGCCGGAACTTGCACGCGGATTCCGCCGGTAGCCATGGAATAGCCTTCGGTCATAAGTGAGGCGGTCTCGTGAATCACATCCGCATGAAAGCCAGCGGCATCGAGCCGGGAACGAGCCAGTTGTGCCTCCGCTGCTGAAAAACTTCGAAATATTGTGACTGGATCCATGTTATGCCCCTTCCGTCTTGCCCGATACGATTGAATGTTTCAGATCTGCAAATACGATTATTCCCGCGCCGGTTTGCAAAAGCGTTTGCACTTGAACCTCTACCTGTTGTCCGATGAGTGGTTGTCCCTGGTTCACTACCACCATCGTGCCGTCATTCAAATAGCCAACTCCCTGACCTTTATCTTTTCCCTCACGGACCAGGCGCAGGGTGAGACTTTCGCCCGGTAGGAGCACCGCCTTGAGCGCGGTGGCCATTTCATTTAAATTGAGGTATCGAACCCCCTGCAGTTCGGCGATTTTGCCGAGATTGAAATCATTCGTGAAAAGCTTGGCTCCCAGCGTCCGCGCGAGCTGCACCAGTTTTGCATCCACCGACGTTTCTTCCGTGATATCGGCATCATGAATCTTTACTTCGATTCTTTTGTTCCGTTGAACCCGGCTGAGTACTTCCAAGCCCCGCCGCCCACGCGCTCGCCTCACCATGTCACTTGAATCCGCGATATGTTGAAGTTCTTTGAGCACAAAACGGGGAATGACCAAAGTTCCTTCAAAAAAGTTTGCATCGATCAAATCCGCAATTCTTCCGTCGATAATCACGCTCGTATCCAGAATCCCTACACTGTGAGGTGCATTTTGCGACGCGAATCGAACATAAGGGATTATCAGCGAAAAATCTTCTTTGTTGCTGCGCATGGCGAGAACCATCCCGATATAGCTGAAGCCCACAAACAGACAGAGGCGGATTATCCATCGAACGGCGGGATCGGCAAAGGTGAACAATTCCGATCGATCCACCATCCAGGCGATAACGCTTCCCAAAAACAGTCCGAAGGTCGCCGCCGAAAACGCGCGCAGGGAAAACCCTTTCAGCATTTCATCGATTGCGATTAACAAACCGCCCAGCCCAAATCCTATAATGATCCCGTATTTGCCACCTTCTATGATCGATGGTTGCACCTGGCTGACCGCATACCCACCCAGCATTGAGAGAACAAGGCAGAAGATTCGTATGATCCACAACGACATGGCGCGAGACTATTGAAATGGTCCCGAACAACAATATTTCTTTTAACGGTAGAACGGGACAACCACCGAGCCGCTCGTTAAATGGGGCTTCAGCCCGTTAGCCATTTCATGAAGGTCACGATCGGCGAAAATCAACGATGATGCCCTCCACCTCCACCCCCAAAATGCCCGCCGCCGACATGTCCACCGCCACCGTAACCGTGAGCCCCACCGAACCCGCCTCCGTGGTAACCGCCCCCGTGATAGCCACCTCCCCATCCGTGCCCGGCGTAATGCCCACCATAAAAGCCTCCGTATCGGTAATATGGGTACGAACGCCAGTAAGGGGCTCCCCAGAACCCGAAATCGAGCGAAACCGATGGGCCGTAAACTGGATAGGGATCCGAATAAACGTAGGTCGTGGAAGGGGTGTATACCGGGGCCGGCGCGGACACGATGATCGGTTGCGGAGTCGGGGCAGGCGCGGCGATTGGCACGGAATCGGTGCCAGCGGTAGACGGGTTTGCCATCGACGGGGACGGGGCAGGAGCCTGAGCTCGCAATTGGGCTCCATGGTGAATCATAAGAGTAGTTAAATCATCGGGCAATCCCTGCTGATGCAAATAAATGATTTCTTCCACGGTGGGCTGATACG
>JAQGOX010000924.1 GCA_028293365.1 Verrucomicrobiales bacterium
TGTATAGAAACGAGCACGCACGGAGTTCGAAGCTCCAGCGGAGCGACACATCCCGGCATGGCGAATAACAGCTTATTTTGGTATATTTTCTATAAACATGTCACGCCTACGGCGCTTGAAATGTCCAAACTCCAGACCCCGGTGGTGCGGGTTTGCACTCCTATCGAGTGGGAGCTGGATTATCGTAAAGGATCAGTAGGAGAGGCTGTCCCCAAAGGATACCGGAGGTGTTCTGCTCGGCAATTACGCTGAAAACGATTTGCTGCTCTCAGCTAATGCTTCCTCGAGTATGCGTCCGGCTGTGGGCAGGACGTGCGCTAAACTCTTCAAACGTCCATTCACGCCCCCTACCATGGAGTTGGCTTGAACACGAATCAGTTTTTGATACCACTCGATAAAGGATCGGCTGACGGATAATTCGTCGATGTTGGACTTTAATCCATGGACCGCGCTGTTAGCTACCAATTCGCACAGGGTCAAAGCCGCTTGTTGGCGAGGACCCGGTTGAAGGGTGCCAAGTCGTTGCCAGACTTTAGCCGCCTCTGCGGCTTTGCAGTAAAGAGTTAAAGCTTCGGCTCTCTGCGTTAGTATAGTTGTATCTTCTGGCAGCGCACGAATGGCCTCACCGGTCCAGTCGCACGCAAATTCAGCAAACTCCGTGCGGCTAAGGGCGATTTCCCCGCCCGTGCTCCACGCCGATGCGAGCTTGGAATTTATGGCTATAAGCTCATTTAATTTTTCGAGCGCTTCTACGGGCCTGTTTTCCTGAGCGAGAAATCTCGCATAATCCAATTTTACGATTTCTTGTGCGCCCGGAGTCGAGGCAGCCGCTCGAAATGCTTTTTCCGCTCCAGCGGCGTCTTTCAATCTGGCAAGAGACAGGGCGAGGCAGTGCCACGGAGCGGCACCGTGAATTTCCACGTTAATGGGTGAGAGCGCAGGTGCATTGCGCGTATCCAGACATTGCCGCATTTGGTCGGCGGACATCTGATAATCTTTAAGTTCAAAGGCCGCCAAACCGAGCGCCAGATGCAAGGAAGCGGTCAGTCCACCCCGTTTTGCCAGTGGCGAGGTTAACGTCCGAACGACTTCGTCCTGGGCTCCGATTTTATAGAGATGGCTGGTTAACTGAGTGAGCAAGACTTCCCGAAGTTCGGGCACGACCTGAGCTGTCGGCTGAACCGACATCATTTCAAATGCTTCTCTGTATTGAACGAGTCCGCCTGTGAGGTCACCTGAACGCACCAATTCCAGGCCCAGGTTCATGATCAAATTGACATCGCGGTCGTTTTCCGAGATCGCCAGCTTGAGCAGATTAAGGTTACGTTCCACTTTGTTACGGTCACGGACCGATTCCCTGGTGTAACCGTGATGGAGGATCTCCGCCGTTCCGAGCGCGAGGCCGATTCCCCATCCCTCGCTCACGAGAAGGAGGCTGCCAAAAATCTGTTCGTGGATTCGTCCAGTGTAGTAGAGGCCCGGTGCGTTGCGGTACAGTCGGGGCACATGACTGCGCCCCTCGGCCTCCTTTCCGATGTCAACGAGTGGCAATCGGTAACCGATGACGTCTGAATTCTCAATATCTTCAAGCAATTTGGCATGTTGTGTGACCGGTAACTCTTCATCCGCATCCAGCATCAATACCCAATCGCCGGTAGCGTGTTTCAATGCTTCATTGCGGGCGGCGGCGAAATCGTCGGACCAGATGAAACTGTAAACCTCTGCGCCAAATTCGCGCGCAATTTCGACGGTCCGATCTGTCGATCCGGTATCCACCACGACGATCTGGTTGGCGAGATTGCGGATAGATTGCAAACATTGTCGAAGAAATTTTTCTTCGTCTTTTACGATCAGGCAGACTGACAGTTTGGTCGCTTGATCTTTTTGAATCTGGACGGGCAATTTCAACCAGTTCGGCGTAATTCCACCCTGGAGAGGTTGTTCGAGAAACTGTTTGGCGTCTGAAAAAGAGGGTGCAAGGCCGTTCGCGAACTGCGCGCATTTTCGGGCGCTGGAGGCATCTCCCGCCTTCAAGGCGATTTTTGCCAGCAGCAGGAACGCTTCTGGATGGAATGGACGGAGTGCGAGTACAGCAGTGACCGCACTCCATGCTGCTTCAAATTGCTTTTGGGCCACGAGTTGGCGCGCTTCTTTAAGCTGGCCGACTTGCACGACCTCCGGGATTTTGGTCGATCTTTCCTGGGCGGTAATTTCTTTGGCCGGAGGAATCGATGTCGGGGGGACCGGCGTCATTTCGGCAAGTTCTTTCAAGCGATGCGCAACGGAGGCTGCAATATCATTCCAATCGAATCTCTTAACTGCAATCTCCCGGCCGATTGCACCCCGTCGACGGCATTCGGCAGGATTGTTTGCCGCCGTCTTGAAAATTGCAGCCAGCTCTTCTTTGAGGGGTTCACGGAGCCACCCATTTTTGGCCAATGGAATGTTGCCAACATGGTCTCCGAGCAATTTACGGTCACTTGGAATCCGCCATCCCGCTTCCCTAGTCACAAAACTATCGGTGGCTCCTCCATCGGTCACGATTACCGGCAAGCCGCACGACATTGCCTCGAGAACTGGCATCCCGAACCCTTCGCCGCGATAAGGTAATACCAAACAGTCGCAAGCCGCATAAAGCGACGGCATTTCTTCGGCAGAAAAGTTTTTAGTAAGATGCAAAATCTCCGGCGTTCCCGGCTTTAGCTTTAGTTTGCGTATCACCTCTTCCGCCGTTTGTCCTTGATAACACGAATCGCCGCCAAAATCTTTAATTACCAAACAGACATCGTCCTTGGCGCTAAAGGCTCGAACAAATGCTTCCAGCAAAATATCGGGACCTTTGCGGAAAATAGTTCCACCCACGAATAGAAATTTGAATTTTTTCTTCGTCTCAAGCGCCATCGGTTTGATGCCGGGACGATATTTGTTGGTGTCAACCCCATTAGGAACGACTCGAACTTTTTGGGGCTCAATTCCGGAATCCAAATACATGTCCCGGACCAGGGGCGAGGGCACCCAGAATTCATCCACGGTTGCGGAGGCGCTTATCCAGTCTTTCGGAAGTGCGCCGTATTCCCAAGGTTGAATGACCACTAATAAACCGCTTGCAGGTTTCGACCAATTGGGCGGCCATTGGTGACGAACGGTGACAGTGCTGTTTGCCGGAGCTTTTTCGACCAATTGTTTTGAGCAGCGCGCCAGATTCGAATCCGACCGGGCTGTAGCGGGCATTGTCCTGGAACCGACACGGCTCACACAAAAGGTAGTCGCCAGTCGATCCGTCAATTCGCGATTGATGTGTGAGAGGCTTGCGTAATCCAGGAAAGATCCTTCCCAGGTGATATTGGGTTTTGAAATTCTCTCGCCGGCCGGATCTGGAATATGCGCAATCCGCACGTCGAAAGCGCGGCGAAAGCTATCCAGTGAATTCACCATTTTGATGCTCTGCCATGGTTCGATGAAGACCCAGTCCGAGGCATCTTTCCAACCTGCAAGATCAGCTCCCTTGAGTGGTTCAAATACAACTGTTGGTATTTGCGCCAGCGCGGTAAAAGACTTGGCCCAGGAATCGGCGCCCACCAGGCCGGCGCATCTGCCAATAGATTGCATTTGCCCAAAAAACGTTTCCGTCCGGGCATCAACGCAACCGGGAAGCGCGGGATATTCTATAGCTTCAGAAGCAACGCCAAAAATCACCGGTTCAAATCCCCGATCCTGAATGTGCTCTATCACTGCCGTCCAAATCCCGGGATCGATGATATTGCGCTTGGTTCCGACCATGCCAGACAGACTGCCCTTGGGAGCCACCGCTACTTTCCGCGAGCCTTTGTTTTGGCGGAAGCGCGCCGCCCATTGAGGAGATTTTTTGATCCCGTACTTTTTCTCGATATTGAGACCGGCTTTCCATTCCACGTCATAGCCGTCCTTGGGCGTGGTGCCAGCCCCCAGACAATTTTTAAGTTCGTACACCGCATACCGCAGAATGATATGGAAGAACGGTTCGGTATGCTGGGGAAGAAAATAGATTTGCGAGAGTTCCGGAAATCCTTCCAGCAGAGCCTGGGTTGCCCCAATGCTGTTTGGATGGCTAAAAAGCACCGATTTAGGCGTCTGGTCGTAAAACGAAGCCAATAAAAGCAGCAAATCGCCGGCGCCTCCAAAATGGGCGTAAAACGGAGGCAAGTGAGCCAGCAGTTTGGCCAGACGAAGCCCGGCTTTCTCCAATTGTTGCGGTTGGTAACGCTCGCCGCTCGGCAAAGGGAAAAGGTCGCGGCTGAAATAAACGTGACGACCACTGATACGGCAAATCCAGGGACGCAACGCTTCGGGAAACAGCGCAAGCTGTTCCGC
>JAQGOX010000927.1 GCA_028293365.1 Verrucomicrobiales bacterium
AGCGAGTCTTATATTATTATCCGCTTGCGCCAGGAGAAGTGATGTGTTGGCGGCCGAACCACGCAACCTGACGGTTCAGCCGGTCGGCCAATCGATTGGCGGACGAGAGATTCTTGCAACCATTCAAGCCAGGGGTCGCGAAAGCAGGGCCAACGCAAAAAACCTGAGCGCTTATTCGGAAATTGCTGCCCTTCCGGCCACTCAGGAAATCTTAACCGGTCTGGTCGGAAAAATAAGTGCCCGCCTCGCCCGTCTGAGCACAGCCAGTAATTTGGTTGCCGCAGTCGGAACGCCACAGGTCGAATCTGTGCTCAACGCCATGATCGAATTTGACTCGGCCGGGGAACTCCGCCGGTCTCCTTCCGGTGAGTTAGCGGCCTTGATCGTATTGCGCACCACAGACCAGGATCACGCGCGGTTGGTAAAAAAGTTCGAATCCTTCGTTAAAGGTCGGGCAAACAATGCTCTTAGAATCTCGCGCACCCGGAACTGGACGGTGCTCGACCTGGAAACCCGGGAAGCCAAAGGACGCGGTTCCACCGGGGGGCTTCTGGAAAAAGCGGACGAATTTCTGCGATCGACAAACTGGATCGATTTAACTGCGGACCTGAGTAAGTTTGGGACTAAGCTGCAAAGTTCGAGTGGTTCTATTTCAAATCAACTCCACCTAACGGTGATCCCTCAGGGAGATAGCTTTCGTTCTGAAATCCATATAACCAGTGATCGGCCTTATGAACTGGAACTCGGCTCGTGGGACATACCACTCAATACAATTCGCGATCCTCTGATTGGATTCACTGCCGTTCAGGGAATCGGGTCCTGGCTGCAAAAGCAGCCCGTTTTGCGCACGATGGGGTTGGAAAAAGCTCCCAATCAGGCGTTTTTCTGGTCGCAACCCTACAGCGCTTTCGCGGTTTCTGGAGCAGTTCCCAATGAGGCGCCGCGCGCGGCCATCGATTCAATCGTGACAAATTATCTGCCCACTTTGAACTCCGCTCTGACTCCGTTAGGCGTGGGAACTTTCCAGATGTCGACCAACCAGGGTATTTTAATGTGGCGCGGTTTGCCAATAGCGGTTCCGTATATCCGGCCGGCACCCGACGAACATTTTCTTTTTGGTGGCCTATTTCCTCTAGCCAACCTGGGTAGCAAGGCGCCCCCAGCGGAGCTAATGGCGCAAGTCACAACACGAACCAACCTCCTCTATTACGATTGGGAGATTACGGGAGAGCGTCTGAACCAGTGGCGCCAGATCTCCCAGTTAATATCCATTGTCGAAAATAGATTTAATGGAGATACAAACCTCCTCTCCGAACGCTGGCTAAGAAATATTCAGCCGAAATTGGGCAATTGCATGACCGAACTTTCGCTGACTCCACCACGCGAACGCTCATTCGGTCGGCGGTCGGCAATCGGCTTTAACAGTTTGGAACTGGTTTCATTGGCGCGGTGGCTCGATCCGGCCTACGTGAAACCGTCGGGGAAAAGTGCTTCAGGAAAAAAAAGTCTAGTAAGCCCGCTTCCGCCCAATTGAAGTATGACGCAGCTTAAGCTGGGTGTAAACATCGACCACGTCGCCACGTTGCGCGAGGCGCGGTATCGTGGCCGGGACCGCGGCGAACCGGATCCGATCGAGGCAGCGCTCATTTGTGAGGCGGCTGGAGCGCACGGAATCACTGCGCATCTTCGCGAAGATCGTCGCCATATTATCGATCGCGATGTGCGCCAATTGCGTGACGCCATCAAGACACGATTGAATCTGGAGATGGCAAACTCGGCTGAGATGGTCCAAATCGCGCTTGAACTAAAGCCCGACATTGTCTGCATGGTCCCGGAGCGCCGGGAGGAACTCACCACCGAAGGAGGCCTTGATGCCGCTGGCCAGTGGCTTGCACTCGCCGATTCGCGGATGCGGTTGAACGACCGCGGTATTGAGGTCAGCTTATTTATCACTCCCGATCCGGTCCAGGTGGAAGCCGCGGCCAAAATTGGCGCGCAGTTTATTGAACTTCATACCGGCGCTTTTGCGGACCATTACAATCGCAAAAAGGATCGCGCCGACGAAATCGAGAAATTAGTGCGCTGCTCGCTATTGGCTCATTCACTGGGAGTCTGCGTTAACGCAGGTCATGGTCTGAATTATCAGAATCTGAACGGTCTCCTGTCAGTCCCTCATATGGTCGAGTTGAATATTGGCCACAGCATCGTTAGCCGGGCCATTACTGTCGGGCTTGGAGTGGCCGTGAAAGAGATGCTGCTCTTGATGGAGCGATTCGCAGAACCGGCCCCAATGCCTTCGGTCCAACAATGATTCTGGGCGTTGGCATAGATATCACCGAGGTTGCGCGCATTCGTTCTGCACACAGCAAGTTTGGTGATCGCTTTCTTCAGCGAATCCTTAGGCCGGAGGAAATCGACTATTGCCTGAGCTATAAAGATCCAGGTCCTCATTTGGCTGCGCGTTTTGCCGCGAAAGAGGCTGCATCCAAAGCCTTTGGAACCGGGATCGGTGCTCAGTTAGGCTGGCAGGACCTGGAAGTCTGCCGGAAAGAAACCGGCGAACCTTTCTGGCTCTTACATGACAAAGGTGCGGAGCTCCTGCAGGCGAAGAGCGGGCGGATTATTCACCTAAGCCTTAGTCATACCGCGGACCACGCAACAGCCATAGCGATTCTGGAATCCTGACGAAAAAGCATCCTCTTGCCGAAGGTTGAGGATTTCGCTATCGCTCAGGGGTGTTGGATGTGAAATTTCAGGATGCGACGCTGGTTTTGCTCGGCCACGGGTCCACTCTCAACGCGGATTCCGCGGCTCCGACCTACCAGCATGCCGACGAATTACGCAAACGCGGCTCATTTGCCAGTGTAATCGAAGGTTTTTGGAAACAGGAACCGGGCCTGGCCGGAGTTTTGCGTGGCGCTTTTACTCCCAGGGTTTTTATCGTCCCCCTTTTCATCAGTGATGGCTATTTCACGGAAGAGGTCATCCCTCGCGAGCTTGGATTTCGAACTGATGGTGATCGTGGCTTTGAACGTGTTCAAACCCGCGGAAATCAAACCCTTTTCTATTGTGAGCCCGTTGGAACGCACGCGAGCATGACGAACGTCTTGCTCGCCCGTGCTGAAGGGATCATTAAACGTTATCCTTTTCCGCGTGCGCCCAAATCGAGCGATATTACTCTTTTCATCGCGGGGCATGGCACCGGGAACAATGAAAATTCGCGCATCGCCATCGAGCATCAGGTGGAGTTAATACGTGGTTTGAAAGTCTACGCCGGGGTTCACTCGGTATTCATGGAAGAGGAACCGCGGATTGCCGACTGTTATTCCCTATCGCAGACGCGGAACATTGTGGTTGTTCCATTTTTTATCAGCGATGGGTTGCATTCCTTTGAAGATATTCCGGTTATGCTCGGAGAGCCTGAGCGCGTCGTGAAAGCGCGATTCAAATCCGGGCAACCAACCTGGAGAAATCCGACGGAAAAAAAAGGCAAACTTGTCTGGTACACCCAAAGTATCGGAAATGAGTCCCACATAGCCGACGTGATACTCGAACGCGTGCACGAAGCTGCGGATAGGGCTTTGGCTATGCATGGCAAGGTTTAGCCGAAAACCGCTGCTCCTCTGTCCGGCGGTATTTTCGCTCAATACTTGCGACTGGCGATCGCATTTTTAGCTGCCTCTTGATCGAAAACATTATCCTGTACGATTGTCTTTTTAGGAACTGGCTTCCCACTCAACGCCGCTTCAATCGCGTCGAATGCGGCAGGTCCCAGCAGAGGATTGCATTCGACGGTACAATTCAATTTTCCAGTTACCATTGCTTCGAAAGCGCTCTTCACACCATCAATGGAAACAACGATTATGTCGGTGCCCGGCTTCAGGCCCGCCTCTTCGATAGCCTGGATTGCGCCCAAAGCCATGTCGTCATTGTGGGCATATACCGCGTTGATATTTTTTCCCTCGGCTTTGAGGAATGCTTCCATGACCTCTTTGCCTTTTGCCCGAGTGAAATCGCCCGACTGAGATTTGATCACCTTAATTCCCGGGTGTTTCGCGATCGATTCCTCGAATCCTTTCTTTCGATCCAAGGCCGGTGCGGCTCCGGTGGTTCCCTGTAATTCAACGACATTTCCCTTGCCGTTCAGTTTTTTTGCCAACCAATCTCCGGCCCGGCGGCCTTCCTCAACGAAATCAGACGCAATCAATGTCGCATAAAGCGAATCATCGGAAACCCTGATCCCGCGATCGACCAGCACCACTGGAATTTTCGCTCGCTTCACTTCACGCAGTACCGGTTCCCATCCGGTTTCCACGACAGGAGCAATGATGATTGCGTCGACATGCTGCGCCACGAACGCGCGAATGGATTTGATCTGGTTCTCCTGCTTTTGCTGCGCGTCCGAAAACCGCAAATCGATTCCACGGGCGGCTGCCTCCGAGCGAATTGATTCAGTTTCCGCGCTTCGCCATGCACTTTCCGCGCCGATCTGGCTAAACCCGATCACTTGCTTTTTAGCTGCATGCGCCGGCAGGCAGAAAAGTGCTGCGATCAGTAGGGGCTTTGCAGAGAGAAATCTCGCGAGTTTACGACAATTCATAGAGTGCTGCAATTGAGCCACACTCCGGATTGAAATTCAAATCCCAATCAAAAGAGCCGCGCGCGAAGTTTAAAGAGCGTGTTTCAGAGGTGTCCGATTGCGGCCATCTCACCGCCATTTCCACAGGGCGTCACGGGTTGGGAGCCCGAACGAGAAACAGTGGCACGGTCGCTTTATGGCGGACCGCTGAAATCGTGCTTCCGAAGAAAATGTCTGCGAGCCAACGGTGGCCATGACTCGTCATCGCGATCAAATCGCATTCTTCGCGAATTGCCGCTTTTAGAATTTCGTCCGGAGGATTTCCTTTTGCGAGCAAAGTCGAGACTTCGATTTTCTTGAGCTTCAGTTCGAGGGCGATTCCGTCCAAATAATCTCGGTCAGCCTTCATCTCTTCAGACTCGGCTAGCTTTAATTGATCATAATTCCGCGCTGCCCACCCGTCCGCCACATGCAACAGGAACAGACGCGCCCGGAACTGTGTGGCAAGTTCGGTGATGTGTGGAAGCAGAGCCAGGTCTGCCGGGCTATTTTCGAGCGCCACAAGTATTTTTCGATACATGACGTATATCCTCGTATTACCGAATCGTCTTTAGGACCCATTGCGTGACTCCGAACGCATCCAACAGAAGCTTAACGTTCAAAACGATTATCACTCCGGCAGTTGTCCAGGCGAGTAGATTTATCCACCAGGAGTTGGCGAATTCACCCATTTTCTTTTTATCGCTTGTGAAGCGAATCAACGGCACCACGGCGAATCCCAATTGCATGCTGAGGATAACCTGGCTTAAGACAAGTAATCGCTCAGTTCCCTGTTCTCCAAAGAGTGCCGTGCAGATGACCGCGGGGATAATTGCGATTAAACGCGTAATCAACCGTCGGAGCCATGGCCGGAGTCGAATGTTTAAGAATCCTTCCATAACAATTTGTCCGGCCAATGTGCCGGTCCAAGTTGAGTTTTGGCCCGAGGCCAATAGCGCGAGGGCGAACAGGACGCTGGCAAAAGAAACCCCCAGCAATGGCGAAAGCATGTTATAGGCGGTTTCGATTTCCGCTACCTCCGTATGGCCATGCACATGAAATGAAGCCGCCGCTACGACTAGAATTGCTCCGTTGATGAAAAGAGCGAACATGAGTGCCATACTCGAATCGAGCGTGGCGAATTTGATTGCCTCGGATTTTCCCGCGCTGTTCTGTTCATATTTTCGGGTCTGAACGATTGACGAATGCAAATACAGATTGTGGGGCATTACCGTCGCTCCGAGTATACCGATCGCGATATAAAGCATTTTTGGGTTCTGGACGATCTCAGCAGTCGGAATAAAACCTCGCAGCAGATCGTGCATGTTTGGGTGCGAGAAAACAATTTCCGCGAAAAAGCAGGCTCCAATTGTGAGGATCAGGGTCACGACCAGCGCTTCAATATAACGAAAACCTTTATTTTGAAGGTACATGACCGCCAGGACATCGACCGAAGTGATACAAACGCCGTAGATGATTGGGATTTTAAATAGAAGCTTTAAAGCGATCGCTGAACCGATGACCTCAGCCAGGTCGCACGCGCAGATCGCGAGCTCACAGAGCAACCACAAAACCACCGAAACCTTTTTGGAATAGTGATCGCGGCACGCCTGGGCAAGATCCCGTCCGGTCACTATCCCGAGCTTCGCGCACAATGCTTGAAGCAGGATCGCCATTAGATTGGAAATCAAAATGACGCTTAACAGTGTGTAGCCGAATTGCGCGCCTCCCTGGATATCGGTGGCCCAATTGCCTGGATCCATATATCCCACCGCGACCAGATACCCCGGTCCCGAGAAGGCAAGAAGTTTGCGCCAAAATCCCAGATTCTTCGGAATCGCAATGCTCCGATGAGCTTCGGGAAGGCTCGGAGCTTCGCTCTCCATACGCCAGGCCTTTTTGTCCAACGGCGTCGTGTTCAGCTTTTCGTAATCCATGTAAATCAGCGCAGAAGAGCGGTTCCAACAGTCCCGTCTCCTCATTCTGTCCAACAGTAGTTTCAGGGAGGAGAATGTTTGAGTCAATAATAAAAGTTAGTTGAGTCTATCTTTTAGGTTCGTGCCGTTGTATGCTCTCCTTCCTATGAGCACATTCCCGCCCATGCTTCGAGTTCGGCAAGATTTCCCAAGTACAGTCCCGTTCAACATCCGTGCGGCGCTTGGAATTGAATTTGCCAGGCTGAGTTCATCCATAATACCAGGAGCCCGGATCGCTGTCGGAGTTGGAAGCCGTGGTATCACAAACCTTGGCGTGATTGTTCGCTCAGTTCTCGATTTGCTACGCGCGGCAGGGGCAAATCCTTTTATCATTCCCGCCATGGGTAGCCATGGCGGAGCTACACCTGACGGCCAGCGTGACATTCTCGCCGGTTACGGCGTCACGGAAGAAGCCATGCTCGTGCCGATCCTGGCCTCGTTGGAAGTGCGTCAGATTGGCGAATCAGAGGACGGGGTCCCCGTCTTTTGCAGCACGGAGGCATTGGCTGCCGATGGAATAGTACTGATTAACCGGGTGAAACCTCATACTGACTTCGAGGGCACACTCGGAAGCGGCTTATTAAAGATGTGCGTGATTGGTCTGGGTAAACGCGCAGGCGCGACGGCAATGCACATTGCCGCAAGCCATCTCGGGTATGAGCGTGTCATTCGGAACATGGCAAAGGCCCTTCTGCAAGGCGCACCAGTGCTTGGGGGTGTGGCCATTTTGGAAAACCAGTTTCATGAGACTGCGCGCCTTGTCGTGTTGAGGCGCGATGAAATGGAAACCGGGGAAGATTCATTACTTGTCGAGTCTCGGGCCCTTATGCCGCTCCTGCCATTCGAAGACATCGACCTTTTGATCGTGGATCGTCTCGGCAAGAATATCAGTGGTGCAGGCATGGATCCAAACGTGATCGGTCGGGGCGTTCAAGGTTATATCGGCGCCCTCACGCGCAATGGCCATTCGGCGCCATTCATCCGCAGGATTTTTGTTCGAGATCTCACTCCCGAGACTCACGGCAACTCGATCGGTATCGGTCTTGCCGATGTCACCACCACCCGCCTGGTGCGCGCGATGGATCACCGCACTACCTATATTAACGCGCTCACGGCCCTTACTCCGCAAAGCGCAAAGATCCCGATCTACTTCGACACCGATCGAGAGGCTATTGCCCTCACCCTCGCCTCGCTCGCTATAGCTGATATCCGGGCGGCGCGGGTCGTTCGCATAACCGATACTTTAAACCTTTCAGAGATTGTGATTTCGGAACCTCTATGGATCGAAAGAGAATCCGGCGCGCGCCTCACTGCAGTAAGCAAAGTTTTTGAAATGGAATTTGACGCTGACGATAATCTGATCTGAAGACGCAAAGCTTCTGAACCGGGGTAAGATTATTATTCGTCCTCCGGCACCGGTTAATGGCTTGCCCGGCGTGAATTTGAAAGCGATGATTTTTGTGATGAAGATTCTCGTTACAATGACGCTTCTCTTCCTGCTTTCGGGCTCTGGCCGCGCTGAAGAAGCGCAGGTCAAAATGGCGGGAGCAGCCCGACTGGACATCGTGGCAGATGCAGCAGTAGGCAAACTGGAATCAGGCGAACTTAACGCTAAAGGCGAAGTAACTCGGGCAAACTGGTTGGCCCCTGAACGCATTCCCGGCAGTTACTCCGTGCAGATTCCAATTTCGCACTTCGCCTGGAAGGAGCTTATCTTCAGTTTCACGCCAGAGCATGACGGGCAGGTCACAATTACGTTGCTGGGACCGTGGGAACCGAGTCCGGATGGAAACCTTTTCAAAGAAG
>JAQGOX010000930.1 GCA_028293365.1 Verrucomicrobiales bacterium
ATTCTTTCTTCCGCGAACGGACTGGTGAAGGTATCAATCTTCTCATTCCTTGCAAGCACTTTTATGCGGTTTAATACGACCGCCGTTTCCTGATGAAACGCTCGTCCCGTCCATTTTGATCGGGTCAAAACTTATTTGATCGAGTTGAAAACGTAAAACGGGAACTTCACGCGGGAAATCAACCACAGTCGCATTCACGGTTCCCACTCGTTGGGCGCCCAGGCGCCGATAGAAACCTTCTGCGTTTGGATCCGATTCGATTTCGATAAACTTCGCGCCCCGGGTTCGAGCCTGTTCGACCGCATGAACGAAAAGCAAGCGTCCCAGTCCTCGGCCAATTTGATTCGGTCGAACCCAAAGATGCTCCAGAAGCGCTTTTTCGCCGTCGATTCGCAAGAGATAGAACCCAATGAGCTCGTTATCCCGGCGCGCTACGAACGTGGCGTGGGCTACGATTTGATCCCGGTCGATGCGGAGGGCGTCAGTCCAGGCGGCCATCCATTCGCTCGGATAGCCCCAATGGCTTTTGGATTCCAAGGAAATTCGCGATAATTCGTCAGCATTGTCAGGAATTGCCCGTTCAATGAGAATCATACAGTGCTTGACGTTTCTCCAGCGGATTCAAATGATCGTTAGTCTGCATAATCTCTCAAGTTATTTATGAAAGCTGCTGTTAAGCCAATACCAGATGGATTTCATTCGATCACGCCGTATTTAACCGTCAAAGACGGCGCGCGCGCGCTCGAATTCTATAAGCGGGCTTTCGGAGCCACGGAAAGATTTCGGATGAACGGGCTCGATGGAAAGTCGATCGGCCACGCTGAAATTGTGATTGGCAATTCCATCGTAATGCTTGCCGACGAGTCGCCGCTGGCCGGAAATAAATCGCCCGAAACTCTCAGTGGGACGCCGGTATCGCTATTGATCTATGTGGAAAATGTCGATTCCGCATTTGAACGAGCGGTTGATTCCGGTGCCACTGTGGTTTTTCCGGTGGAGAATAAATTCTATGGCGAAAGGGCCGGATGCTTGAAAGACCCATTTGGCCATATGTGGACGTTGATGACGCACATTGAAGATCTCACTTCGGAGGAATTGAACCGGAGGATGCTCGAATTTGGTGCAAAGATGGGAGACGCCTCAAATGAGACGTCGCAGGCGTAAGTTGTAACTGGAAGGAATAGCGCGCTTCGGATGGGCTGCGGGCCACTCATTATCTTGCCGCTTCCGCATTCCAAATCTTAATATCATCGAAGTAACCATCTTTGCCTGAGACCCCCAATTCGATTTTGGATTTGGTCGGATGCGCGATTCCGGGTGACTTCAGGAAGGCAACTGGTTTCCCATCGATGACCGCGCGCATGCTGTCCCCGACTGTTTCCCAAACCATCGTGTACCACTTGTTTGTTTCGAGCTGCATGGGAAATGTCGCACTTCGGCCCTCGAGCAGTTTGGCGCGTTCCTCCTTCTTCGCCGGATCTTTACTCATTTCGTAGATATCATTGCGCATTGCGCCTTCACGATCGTCGCCCAGCCTTACGTTTTTCTGCGAAATGACCACGCGACAAATATGTCCATAATGCGAACCCTGGTACTTTCGGTCATCAAACTCCGCGTAAATGTTCGAGGCCCCTTCAAAGCGAAATTTGAATTCAACAACGCTATCGCGTGTCGGGACTTCCGAGCCGATCACCGCGGCATGACCGACCACGGCCGGTTTGCCGTCTGCAGCAGGAGCGTTCAAACGCGTCTGCATTCCTTTCAGTGAATTGTTTTCCAGCACGAAAGTCGGGACAACCGGACCCCATGCCTTTCCGAGCTCCGCGCGATTAAAATCATCGGAAAAAAGGAGTTCCTTCCTTTTTGCAATCGTTTCGGAGGGCACCGGTCCGGGAGTTGGAACCTCTGCGGCCATTGCGGTTACAGTAAGAAGAAAGGTCAAAGCTAGAGTTGAGCGCATGCGATTCAAAGTGATACTGGATAGTAGTCAAACCTGAGCGGTTGGAAACGCTATTTTCGGATTTGAAGTTTAATTAATAATTGGTGACCACACCCGCCTGGAAGAACTCCGCTCCGAACTGGTTCGTTAGAACGAAGCGGATCTGGCCAGGATCTCCGGTTGCCAGCAGGTTCCAGTTCGTTCCCGTTCCAAGGTAGTAGGCATTGTAAAGCTGATAGGTAAACAGGCTCAACGTATTGCCCAGAGTGAATTGAAAAGTATTGTTGGAGATGGCCTGGACGCTAAGCACCGGCTGCGGGGGCTGTAGTATAATCGGGAGAATGCATACCGGTGCAGCAGCGGTTAGTCGTTTTCCCGTTTCGCTCAATGACCCGGTGTCCTGATTGATCCGGTAAAGGCGGATGTCATTTGAAACCTGGCCCGCAACAATGCAAAAGCCGCCTGTCGGATCGATCGCGAAGTTTCTTGGGGTCGCACCCGTCGCCTGTTGTTGCACTGGGGTAAGTATTCCAGTCGAGGATTCGATCGCGTAAACCACGATCGAATTAAAGCCACGGTTTGATCCATACAGAAATTTCCCTGAAGGATGCACCGCGATTTCTGCTGTCGTATTTCCACCGAAACCTGCCGGGGGCAAAGTGCTAACAGTTTGAAATGAAGTCAATGTGCCGTTTTCCCCGTCATAGTTGAATCCGACTACAGTGGATGAACTTTCGCAAATCACGTAGGCACGTTTATATTCTGGATCAAAGGTCATATGTCTCGGACCTGATCCGGCCGCGACCGTGGTAATCAAAGTTTTGTTGGTAGTGAGAGTTCCTGCCGTGGCGTCAAAAACATAGGATCGGATCTGATCCAGTCCTTTGTCACAGACGAGCGCGAACTGATTGCCGCGATCCAGGGTGACGCAGTGGGCATGCGGGCTGGTTCCCGGGTGCTGAATGTGAGAGCTGGCGGTTCCCAACTTTCCACTGGTTTGAATTGGAAATACCGTCACGCTGCCTCCGTTATAGTTGGCTACAATTACATTTTTGCCACTGCGGTCTACAACAATATGGGCCGGGGCTCCTCCATTCGAGGGAACCTGGTTTAAGAGCTTTAAACTCCCATTTGTTGGATTGATGGAAAATGCTGAAACAGTGCCCGGACTTTCATTTACGCAGTATAGAAACGCACGATTGGGTGCCATGGCGATGAATGATGGATCCGTCGTTGCTACGGCTTGAGTGATAGTTCCAAACAGGGCTGCTCCTAAATCCAGGGTCGACTGGTAAATCCTTCCCGAGTATGTCCCGACGTAAAACCGTTCCAAACCTGAAGCCGGTGCGCCAGACCCGTTGATTGATCCTATGCAAAATACAATCCAGAGCGTTAAAAGGAATCGCTTCATCGTGAATTCAAATCCGCGCAAGTTGTGCTCAGTTTGCTACTCGAAAGAATCTGCGGGCTTCATCAAGGTTTACCGTAATCGGGCTGGCGCCGCCTCCAACGAAGGGAGTATATGGGCCGGTCACTTCAGTCGCCGTTTGTAGCGCGCCTTCGCCCGTCCAGGAGAGCTTCAAAGTGTTGCCAGCCAAACTATGGCTCAGTAATGGTTGCCCCACCGTGTTTTCCGCGGGACCAAATGCCGTCGGCGTGTAAGCGTTATTGGTTGTGAACAACAATTTGTCGAAGACGAACCCATCTTCCCTCATCCACACACTCACCACATGGGGACCGGGCGTTAAAACGATCAGTGTGGCTGGCGTGCTTGCGACGGTAGTGCGGGACCAAACATAGCCACCGGGGGGGAAACCTGTGATTTTGGCGCTCGTATCCGGCAACAGGCCGTCGATTCCCACATTGACCGAATCATTTTGGCTAATTCCCGGAGCGCTATCTCCGGATGCTCGCACCCAAACGTAATATTTACCGGCGAGCCCAAAATTCAGATTGTAATCCAGACGCGGGCTGATCGTGGTGTCGACGTTTACATTCAAATTGACGTTGGGCGTCGCCTCCATCGCTCCCGTTCCGGAGAAACCCGGAATCGATGAGGTCAATTGCCATGAAGTTCCATTGATGGAAATTGGAGTGTTTGTGGCGAAATGTTCCGCTTCCATCGTTAATAACCCGGGAATCGTTGCGGTCCCCGCCACCGTAAAGCTCCAGGATTGGTTGTAGGCAGCCCCCGCATTATCAGTAAATATTAGACGGACTGTATTCGAGCTCCCGGCGGGCAATACCGCCGGAGGATGGTACGAAACCTGTGTAAGTCCCGGACTCGAGCTGTCATTACTAATGGCTGCAGCGACGGCTGCGCCGTTCAAACTCAGTTGGATCGTGTTGGTTTGCACCGTCGCACCGCCGTCGGCAATCGCAAAACTGATTCCCGTGTTTGGAGCGACGCCAGTTTCCCCGGGACTGGGGACCGTCGTGTACTGCACAAAAGGCGGGGTGGATGACGCCTCTGAATAAACGGTCAGGCCACCGGCCGCCGTATTGCCCAGCAATATCCGATTTCCCGACGGCACTACCTGGTACCATTCGAGGTTGCTTTCGCCGACTCCTGAAAACCAAAGCAGCCGAAAGGGATAGATTCCCGCCTGTTGCACTACGAATGAGAACAGCTTTTCGCCCTCCGGGCGATTCTTGTCAAACGAGGCGATTTCCGGAGCGAACAGGTCCCGGGGATTGTTGCCTGCAGTCAGGCGAAAGCCAGATTCACGAAAAGAGCCAGGCGCGGTGGTATTGTAATTTCGAACGGCGTTAATGCCAAATGTATAGGCTCCGGGAGCAAGATTAATGTATGCCATGATTTCCAGCGCATACTGATCCGTGCCCACTATTCCAGGGGGATAGACGTCGTCGCTAAAAAATCCCGCGGGCGTGGGACTGGTGCTGAAATTGATGGAGCTTGATATATCGAACGTTCCATCTGGATTAGCCGAGGTCAGATCCGCGATGTTTGGGAGCAACGTTCCATCCAGCGGATTCAGAAGCTTATTTGCAAATTGCAATTCCGCCCTTTGCGTTGAAGTGCCGACATCCAATGATATTTGATGCGCCCTCACTTTAAAGCCTGGGGCGCTGGTATTGACCCGCGAAGCGCTAATTGCATAACTCCCGGGAAGCGTTGCGTAGGGATAAACTGTGAAAGAGTATGAAACCGAGTTGGTCGTGGGCGGGCTGGAATCGTCCGCGTAAACCAGTGAGACACTGTGCGTTGAAGCGGGAAGCAGAAAACCGGCAGGGTCATAACTGATTAGGGTGTCCTCTCCCGACTTGGTAATGGATGCTGTGACAGTCGAGTTGTCGAACTTCAGTTGAATCGAATTGGTAAGGATATGCGTCCCGGAATCATGCAGTTGCACTTGAACGACGGCATCCGGAGCCGCAGAGTCCCCGCGCGGGCTCGCTGAGATTAGGTGGGCTGCCTGAGAAACCTTCGTGGTAATCGAGAGGTTGTCCACCCAATAGAGGTCGATAGGATCACCGACGAACCGTTCTGATGCCGCGTTTGCGGCGAGGGCGAATCGTCCTGCAACAGTAGTGTAAACAAGCAGATTAGTAAATACGCTATTCGTGCCGTACGAAAGATCGAGGGTGCCTGCGGCCTGGATGGCGATTTTTACAGGGACGTAACCTTTCCCCGTCGAAAGAAAATCGACTGTTTTTGAAGCGATCAGGCGGTTCGCAAAGCTTACTTTAATTGCCGGTGCTTCATTGGCCGGACCGGCGTTATTAAATGTGTCAAATGATATGCGCAAGCCGGTCCCGGTTCCTTCTTCCGGAAAGCCGAAGGTATCATCAGGAATGTCCGCCCCAAAACTTAGGCTAAACCCGTCCCCGTGCAGGACGCTACTGGTATCGCTCCCGGTTCTAAGATCGAATGCGGCAGTAAAACTTCCGATGGTTTGGCCCGAATCCAGGTCGTCCAGTAATAAGAAGCCCGCCTGGCCATTTCCGGAAGTCAATTTTAGTACGCCAGAATTGTTCATTCCGCCCCCCGTATCTACGATCGCAGAACCATAGAGCATTCCCGGGACACCGTCGGACGCTTCAAAGGATGTGGACATGATTCCCGCCTCGGCATATCGAGGGAGAAATGCCAACGTCAATAGTGATAAAGCCAGGGCCTGTGTTAATCGCCGGCCTGCAGGGTTTTGTTGATTGGAGCGGGCGGCTCCGTCGACGGTTGTGGTAACTGCCTCACCGGACCATTTCGATTCAGGCAATGCGGCTGGTTTTTTCATCATGATCATTGGTTTGTTGTGCGATTGGCGAGCCCTGATTAGAAAAGCGCCTGACGCTCGAAAATGCGGAGCGCGGGCAATTCTGCGTAAACAAACTGGGTTGCCGAAACCCTGTATGAGTGATCGGATTAGAGCAAGCACTAATTAGGTGAAAATTCTTGACTTCGAAATAAGACTCACTAGCGTGGTTGGCGAAGTGAAACAGGCCTTTGCCATCCGCAGTTTGCCGATGCACCACGCAATGTGGCTGGGCATGGCTGTTTCCGCGTATCGCACGCTGAATTGCGTCGTCGTTAAACGTCCGGCAATTGGGCAGGAGCGAAACTTCTAGTCGACCAGCCAGATTTTTCAAAACCCTGCCCACCGAAAGGTTGGCAGGGTTTTTTGTTTTTATGAACCCAGCACCACCTCAGCAACAACCAGGTCTCCTTAAAAGCCTCCGTGATTTGCCACGGCCAGTCTGGATCCTGTTTGCGGGCACGTTCCTGAATAAATTTGGCGCGTTCGTTATACCGTTTCTATCCTTATACATGACGGCTCGCGGATTTTCGGTGACACAGGCCGGTCTGGCCATGGGTGCTTATGGAGTGTGACATTTCCTTGCCTGCATCATCGGCGGACATCTCGCTGATTCGCTGGGCCGGCGGCCTACTCTGGTATTGTCGATGTTTTCGACTGCTGGAGCAATGCTTGCGCTCTCCCAGGCGCGAAGCTTTCCGGCTATCGCAATCTTCACCATGCTGGCCGGACTAACTGGGGAATTGTATCGGCCTGCCTGCTCAGCTTTGCTCGCAGACCTCGTTCCACAGGGACAGCGCGTTCGGGCGTTCGCCGCTTATCGGATGGCATTTAACGCGGGCTGGGCGCTCGGTCCCGCGACCGCCGGATTCCTGGCGAAGTACTCGTTTACGTGGCTCTTTGTCGGCGACGCTATGACTTCACTGCTCTTCGGGGTGATTGCGTTGCTCTTTCTTCCAAAGGGAATTCGCAGTGAACGGAAGGAAGCGAATTGGACCGAAGCCGCTGCAGTCATGCGAAACGACCGGGCTTTCCAGCGATTGTTATTGTCGTCGCTCCTTATTGGATTTGTTTTCTTTCAAATGGTGTCGACCTTTGGGCTGCATGTGACGCAACTCGGTTTTTCACCGTGGACCTATGGAATGATCATATCCTTGAATGGATTGATCGTTGTGTTGTTCGAGTTGCCTTTGACGCTCGTGAGCCAGCGATTCGGTTTTGAGCGCAGCATGATGCTCGGGTATGTCCTGACCGGAATTGGATTTGGCGGGAACGCTTTCGCCTCAAGCATGCCGGGCCTGATCGGCTGTCTACTTATTTGGAGTGTTGGGGAAATGCTGACGATGCCGATCGCGGTAGCACAAATTGCAGACCTGGCTCCCGTGCACATGCGCGGACGATACATGGGTGCATTTGGGTTCACATGGGCTTCAGCTCTCATCCTTGGACCGGTTGTAGGAACCAATCTGTTTCGCTACAATCCGGCGGCGCTGTGGCTTACCTGTGCGGCCTCTGCAATCGCGGCGGCGTTTGTGATTCGCCGCCCCGGGGCTGCCGTTGCGGTGGGGACGAAAGTCGCGTTGGCTGAATGATCAGAAACGTTCGAACTCTATAGCTCTATTAGGGTGCCTTCCCAATATCGTAAGGGCGTGTCCGCCTTGACCGGCTGGCCCATCCCTAGACTAGACTCGAGTTGTGCCGCGTATCGTCCCGGATAAGGTTTGACCTTCGCAGGACACTTTACTAATTTCGACTCGAACCCAAACAATAGAACCAGAACGACTTCCTTTCTGAATAAGCCGTTCATGCAAGGAAAGAGATATCTATGATTCGACGCGCGACCTCCTTTTTCCGTCTTCTCAACGTGCTCCTTATTCTCTGCGCCATTCAATCTGGGACCCGCGCAAAAGTTTTGGATAACTTTAATGATAACACCAAAACGGATTGGACTGATTTTACATTTGTTCCGGGCTTGGGCCTGCCAGTCGAGGAAAGCGGGCAGTTCAAATTTGACCTTCCACCAGCCGGGCAGGCGCTTTTCGTGGCCAGCACTAAAACTTCGCAAACATTCATGGTTGAAGATGGCAAAACCGTGGAGTTTCGCGTGGATCTAATTTCCGGTAACGGAAAGGATTCATTCGCGATCCTCGCATTCATTCCGAAATCCTCAACCGCGAGCAGCCTTGGTGGGTACGGCTTCGCCAAATCAACGACTGATATTTTGGTGACGAAAGGGATCGGGAAGTATTTTTACAATCAAAATCCACCCGACCCATTGAAAAACGAGAATGTCACAATGGTTCTCTCGTTGACCGGGCAGGGGAGTAACGTTGTCATCAACGCTAGACTGCTGGACAAGGACGATGGCAATAAAGTGATCTTCGAAAAAACGTTTATCGATACTCCTGCTGCCGAAGTGTTGGATGATGGCGCGGATAGTCCGCCTGCACCATACATGGGACCAGGAAATTTCGTGCTCTATTGCTACGAGGATTTTGACAGCAAAGCACCGCAGGATTCCTACCAGGTCCTTTTCGACAACGCTGAATCCTATGTCGTGGAGAACACAGTGCTCGATGATTTCAACGACAATACCAAGACTGACTGGACCGATTTTACGTTCGTTCCCGGCCTCGGTCTTCCGGTTGAGGCAGGTGGTCAATTTACGTTTGATCTTCCGGCGGCGGGTCAGGCCCTTTTCGTCGCGAGCACCAAGACTTCTAAAAACTATAGCATCGTCGAAGGTGAAAAGCTGGAATTGAGTATCGATTTGGTCGACGGAAACGGGAAAGATTCTTTCGCGATTCTCGCGTTCATTCCCACTGCCTCCAGTGCAAGTTCACTCGCTGGATACGGATTGGCAAAATCAACCACAGATATCCTCATTACCAAAGGCATAGGAAAGTATTTTTATAATCAAAACCCTCCCGTTCCAATCCAAAACACGAACGTCATTCTGAAGCTAACTTTGATCGGTAAAGATGGGAATGTAATCATCAATGGCCAGGTCATCGATAAGGACAGCAACGCGATATTGTTCGACAAAACGTTCGTCGATACGCCTGCCGCTGACGTGATGGATGACGGCGCAGACAGTCCAGCTGCTCCATTCCTGGGCGCGGGAAATTTTGTGCTCTATTGCTACGAAGACTTTGACAGCAAGGCACCTCAGGATTCATACAAAGTAATTTTTGACAACGCCCGGGTGGCGGCTCCTCCGGTGGTGGCAAACACGGCTCCCATTATCAGCGATGTCAGCCCAGCGACCTCTGCTTCTTTCGTTCCTGCTGGAAATTCAATTACTTTCAAAGTGACGGACGACCAGAACCTGCTGAATGATAAAATTTCCGTCATGCTGAACGGCGTGACCTATACTACCAATAATGGTTTAGTGCTTGCAGGCGCGGGTAACATTCGCACCGGCACACTCGGTGGCCTGGCGACAAACAACACTTACAGCGCGGTCATTAATGTGGCGGACAGCGATAATGCTTCGACAACGGTCGCAACTTATTTCGATACGTTTCTCGGTTCAAATCTTGTTATCGAAGTGGAAGATTACAATTCTGGGTCCGGCCAGTTCATTGATAACCCGGTACCTGTAGCCGAAAACAGCGGCCCGCTTCCGAACGGCTATGCAAACCAGGCTGGAACGTCGGACATCGATTACTCGGACACTCGCACCGATCTCAACGATGTTCCCTATCGGCCGGATGACCACGTTCGGATGCAACATTCGCTCGATGTTCCGCGCGCGAAATTCAGTGCCGCTGGAGGGGCGGCTGCCTCTGTCTTTGATTACGACGTGGGAGACGTCGTTGCCGGCGAATGGTTGAACTACACCCGAACCTTCGGGGCTGGAAACTACGAAGTGTATTTGCGCGAGGCTCTTGTTAATGGCGCCCAAGTAAAAGCCGATCTAGAGCAGGTTACCAGCGATCCGACTGCGCCCGATCAAACTGTAACGAAGCTAGGTTCTTTCAATGCCACAACCAGCGGTTTCCAATTTCGCAACGTTCCTCTCACTGACGCTGTGGGGCAACGGAAGGTGGTGGTTCGTCTTAACGGCTCCTCTACGCTTCGCTTGCATCAAATTTCCTCGGAACCAGGTGATGGCAACATCTATCAAAACTATCTTATGTTTGTGCCCGTCGCCGATGCTGGTCTGCAACGGGCCAATGTGGAATCGGCGCTTCCACTGGCCGGATCGACGGTAACGACTGTTGGCCCATCTGTGCAGGCTGTTATCAGAAACCACGATACAACCGTAAAGACAAACTCGATTGTGTTGACTTTGAATGGAACACCGGTGCCGGTGCTCATTACGAATGACACGCAGGGAGCCACTGTTACCTATACGTTACCGGAAACATTCCCCACTGGGGTTCCGGTTGCAGTTCGGTTGGTGTTTCAAGATAACCTTAATGTCAGTCAAACCAATGACTGGACCTTTACCCTGGGTTATAAAACCCTGGATGCGGTCAACCGCGCCAATGGAACCGGCTCCGAGCCAGGATTCAAGGTGCGAATGGTTCAAGCTCCGGCAGGGTCTGCTCTGGAGAATTCCCTGGCTCGCGCGGAACAGCAGCTTGCTCCGAACTCATCGATACCGGTTTTCGTCTCGACTAACTTCATAACAGACGTGCTCAACTTCGCGGACCGTCCGGACAGCAACGCCGGGAGCTTCCCAGGAGACATGCTCGTACCGGGTCTGGATCCTGATACAAACGGAGGAGACGATTTTGCCGTCGAGATGTCCGCTTATTTGCAGCTCAGCGCAGGAGCTCACCGGTTTGGAGTTATAAGCGACGATGGTTACAAGGTTACTGCAGGGATCAGCCTAACCGATACGACCAGCGCATTTCTCGCGGCCCACAACGGCGGGCCGGCCAATGAAACGTTCGAATTCGTGACGCCCCAGGCAGGGCTCTATCCGTTCCGTATCGTTTGGTATGAACGCGGTGGCTCGGGATATTTCGAGCTTTTCTCCGAAGATCGGACAACTGGAGACCGTGCTTTGATTAATGATATAACATCCGCGAACCCGGTAAAAGCATTCCGCTCCATTATTGGGCAGACCGCGACAGTGGAGACGTTAACGTCTGCGACAGTGGCCGGGACGTTTACCTTGGAGACTGCCGCAGTCCTGGATGCTTCCGCGCACACTGTGACCTTGCCTGCCGACGGACCGATGAAATTCATCCGTCTGCGCCTGACTGGAGCCTCCAGCGGTGGCATCCAAATTCAAAACATCAAGGGGATCGCGGGCGGGAAGGTGGTCCTGACATTCGTTTTGACAAATTAACGTCGCTCGAGAAGATCGGTTGCGAAAGGCCGGTTTCCAAAACCGGCTTTTTACCAGTCGTCGTCCACGCAGCCTGGCTCAATGGGGTGCTGCGATGCGAACGCGATAGTATCGGTAAGAGGTGCCTTCTGGAATGGGATCAGAAGCGGAGGCCGCTGTATTTGTAGCCATCGTCGCCGAATTCCAATCACTCCAGGCGTTTGCCAAATCTGTCGTTGATTGCAATTGATAGGTCTGTCCCGGCTTTGCATTCCAAGTCAAAGTAAGTGTTTTCGCGTCATGCACAACGGATATTATTTCTGGTGGAGGGACGGCGATCGCTTCGTTGAAGCCTAGTTGGCGTGCCGTTTCATCAGCCCAGACAGATGCTCCAAACTTAGAGGGATGCGTGCTGTCGTTCATTAACCCATTGGCCTGATTTTGTTCCAGGCTTGCAAAAGCCCCGTATAAATCGACGAAACCAAACCCGTTTGCTTTGGCTACCTGTCTCTCAACGAGATTTTGCAACTCCGCGTTTTGACCGCCGAGAGAGTCGCCTGGCGGCGTGCCGACAATTATTATGCCGGTCGTTTTGTTTGTGAATGAAGACAACAGCAATGTCAGGTTGGTTGAGATGGTATTTGTGTCTTGAGAGTCCGGTGCCGGGCCGTAATCTTTCGCGTGATAAATGACAAGGTCTGGTGAAACTGATGCGCCGAGCTGGTTCAAGAGGTTTATTCCCAGGGATAACTGTTGCGAAAGAGAAACGCCGCCCCGGGCGAAAAAGAAAACTTCCACTCCAGAGGTTCGATTTGCCAGTTCTGGCCCTATCAAATAGTTGGTTCCGGTCACACCCGTTACGCGGATTTCCAAGTGGCTGGACGGCACTGTGGGCCAATTTGTATAGTGAATCTCCGGAGTCGGAGAATATCCGTTCAGCAAGGTGTTGGGACCTTCTGCTGCCTGAGTCCACACATTGGTAATTCCCACACGAAACGAACCACCGCCAGGGTGTGAATACCAAAACAGTCCCGCGCTATTGTACGGGTTGCCCGCCATCCAGCCACTTCGATCGAGGTAGTAATTGGTACCTCCTTGAATGCAATCCAAATGGTCCCCGGGATAGAGCGCCGCGGAAACACTGAAAAAGAACCCGGTTGGCATCGGTCTCCCGAAAGCCTCCGGATTACTTCCAAGATCCCAGCCGTCAAGGCCCTGTCCCCCATCTCCGTACACGTCACGCATTCTTATCATCAACGCGCGGGAAATAGACGGAAAGTTGTAACCGGCGTCGGACATCGAATCACCGATGCACAAAATTTTAACGGGCAGACGAGAGGTCAGCCTCGCTCGGGTTTGGCTTGTTATTCCCAAAATGACTGAATTCTCGGGAGGGCGCGCGTTGACGGAAAACCCCTGTATAAACAGCAACAGGCACGATAGGGATTTGATGGGTGACAGCACTGAATTCCTTTTTAGTGTACCAGAAGGCGATAAAACCTGCTCCGATCGATTATCGAATTGGTATAGGGTGAAGTGGCTTGCAAAACGTTAGTGAACGTTCCCGTGATCGAATCTGAAACCTGGAGAGTGCCGGAAGTCCAGTCGAGTACGATTTGCCCTTTGATCTGGCTGGCATTTAGCTTCTGTTGAGGAAATCCCACCGCTGTTTGATAAAGCGAATTAATTTCATCGGAAGCTAAAGCTCGATCAAAGACCGCTACTTCATCAATCTTTCCATCGAAATTATTACCGGTTTCGTCAAGGGTTCCAAACCCTGCCCGAAAAGGTGAGAGCGAATTGTAGGTGTTTAATACGGAGCCCAAGGCCCGGGCGGCCAGCGATCCATCAAGATAAAGGGAGATCAGGCTTGAATCCGCCGTTATTACGAGGAAGTACCACTTTCCAGGAGTTAAAAGGCCATCTTTGTTAGTTACGGTA
>JAQGOX010000690.1 GCA_028293365.1 Verrucomicrobiales bacterium
CGCGGCTCAGCGGCTCTGGCGAGATTCCTTTGAATACCCGAATCGCCCTGAATCCCAATATCACGTGTTTTCATAAAGACGGGACTCCAAACGAAAACCCAAGGCTGAATAAGAATTCCTAAACCCAGGTTTCGGAGAACTGGTCTTTCGATAACGGTCATGCTACATAGAAATCATGCAAACCGATCTTGAACCGGTATCGTGGCCCCGTATGATCCACGCGGTGGAAAAAGTTCGGGACAGACTGCTGCGAGCCGCTCGCGCCCTGGATCAAGCAAACGTCCCGTATGCGATCGTCGGTGGAAATGCCGTTGCTGCCTGGGTTTCTCGCGTTGATGAGGCTGCAGTTCGCAATACGCGGGAGGTCGATATCCTTTTGCGCCGGTCCGATTTAAAACGGGCCCAGGGTGTTCTCGAAACTGCCGGATTCATCTATCGACATGTTTCAAGCCTCGGCCAACCTGCCGGACTTGATCTTTTTCTGGATGGTCCTCAGGCAAGTGCACGAGATGCACTCCATATTCTTTTCGCGTCAGAATATGTTCGCCCTAATAGTCCAGGCATTTCACCCGATATCGAAGAGTCGGAAGCTACTGCCGGCTTCCGTCTCATCAACCTGGAAGCTCTCGTCCGAATGAAGCTAACGGCTTATCTCGATAAAGATCGAACGCACCTGCGCGATCTGATTGAGGTCGGCCTGCTCGACGCTGGATGGGTCAACCGGTTCACTCCAGAGCTGCGCCACCGATTGAAAAGCATTCTCGATAACCCGGAAGGTTGATTTTTCGCCCGTATGGAGAACTTGCGGCATTATTCACTCGACCTTTGCTCGCAAATAAGGAACTTTCGCCGTTCCCGCTGGGTTAATCAGCGGGTATTTAGGGGCCACGCCTGTTTCCTTTTTAGGAAAAGTCCTTTACAGGAGGCCTGTGCAAACCTAAATTGGCCGGATTACGACAAAGACTGTTAACGGAAATATGGAAGGTAAAAAGAAAACGATCGAAAATTTTCGCATTCACGACCGGGACACCGGTTCCGCGGATGTGCAAGTCGCCTTGCTGACGCAACGCATCAACCAGCTTACAGAACATCTTCAGAAGAATAACAAGGATCATAGCTCACGCCGTGGTTTGCTTAAGATGGTTGGCCAGCGCCGCCGCCTCCTGGATTATCTGCACGAAACCGACAATAATCGGTATTCGACGATTACCAAGAAGTTGAAGCTCCGCAAATAACTTTGTCTGCAGAGGCGGTCCACGCCTCACTTCAGAAATAGAAACGGTCAACTCTCCTCATTCGAGGCGGGTTGGAGCTGGGAAAACGCGACCGGTTTCAGGGACTGTTCAACAACAACTCGCGTAGAAGAAAGCCTCATTGGCACTGGGCAATTTCATTCAGCGCCTGACTGGTTCAGGTGTTCACTGAAGTTCCTCTGGGCTAATGAGCGATTAGTTCATTATGTCAGTAGAAAAAGTATCGTTCCAGGTTGGAACAGGCGAAATCTCAATTGAAACGGGCAAACTCGCCAAACAAGCAGACGGTGCGGTAACCATTCAACTCGGAGAAACTATCGTTTTGATCGCGGCAGTCGCCGCGGCTAATGCAAAACCCGGTCAGGAATTCTTCCCCCTCACAGTCGATTACCGCGAACGCGCGGCCTCTGCAGGAAAGTTTCCCGGCGGTTATTTCAAACGTGAAGGCCGACCGACCGAAAAAGAAATCCTAACCTGCCGTGTCATTGACCGGCCGATTCGACCGCTCTTTCCGCGCGGTTGGTATAACGAAGTTCAGGTCCAATGCATTGTTCTTAGTGCCGACGGCGAAAACGATCCCGATATTTTGAGCATTATTGGCGCTTCTGCGTCCCTGATGGTCAGTGATATCCCCTGGGAAGGACCTTTGGGAGCAGTTCGCGTTGGACGTGTGAACGGCCAGTTCATTGCCAACCCCACCCACGCTCAAATGGCTGAGAGCGATCTCGATTTAGTATATGTCGGCAATGCGACCGATGTCGTCATGTTCGAAGGCGCGGCAAAAGAAATCACCGAGGCCGATTTCAATGCGGCCTTGACGTTCGGCCAGGAAGCCTGCCAACCGATCATTGCCGCTCAAAACGATTTGGCAAAACGCGTTGGCAAAGCAAAACGCACCATCACGGTCAACGTGGTGCCCGATGATGTCTTGAAAGAGGCAAAATCCCTCGCGGGCGACCGAATGATCCCTGCACTCTTGACTCCCGGCAAATTGGTTCGTGAATCCGCCGTTAAAGCGGTTAGCCAGGATGTCGGTCAAAAACTGGTTGAGAAATTTGGCTCTGAAAAGGTCACAGATTTCCTGCTCAAGGACACGTTTTACTACATTCAAAAAGAAGCCGTGCGCGGTCTCGTTTTGGACAGCAAAAAGCGGTTGGACGGCCGCACGTTCGACCAGGTCCGGCCTATCTCAAGCGAAGTAGGACTTATTCCCCGCGCGCATGGTTCTGCCATGTTTGTTCGCGGCGAAACCCAGGCCGTCGTCCTCACGACCCTGGGAACCACCGAAGATTCTCAGGAATTCGATTCTTACACCGGTGGAGCGACGGAGAAGCAGTTGATTCTCCATTATAACTTCCCGAACTTCTCGGTCGGCGAAACCGGCCGCATCTCGGGCCCTGGTCGCCGCGAAATCGGCCACGGCGCACTCGCTGAACGCTCCCTCGAACCGATGGTCCCGTTGAAGACCTTTCCCTACGCGATTCGGTTAACCTGCGAAATTACCGAATCCAATGGTTCGACCTCGATGGCTTCAGTCTGCGGTGGCACGATGGCTCTGATGGATGCTGGCGTTCCCATGATTCGCCCTGTTGCTGGAATTAGCATCGGTATTTGCACCGACATCAAGGATAGCAAGATCGGCAAGTACGAATTACTCACCGATATTATCGGCTGGGAAGATGCTTTTTGCGATATGGATTGCAAAATTGCCGGAACCGAAAAAGGCATTACCGGCTTCCAACTCGATCTGAAGCTGAAAGGCCTTCCTCATAAAATCATGACGGAAGCGCTTGAGAAAGCGCGTGTTGCCCGGTTGCACATATTGGAAGAAATGGCCAAAACGCTGCCGGCTCCTCGCTCGAATCTGAGCAAGTACGCTCCGCGCATCATGACCATTAAGATCAATCCCGAGAAGATCGGCGCATTGATCGGACCTGGAGGCAAGAATATCAAACGCATCGTCGAAGAGTCCGGATGCGAGATCAACATCGAGGACGATGGAACGGTGAACGTCTATTCCACGTCCGAAGAAGGCATGAACATTGCCCGCCAGGCGGTCGAGGGCATGACGGCCGAAATCGAAATCGGCAAGCTCTACAAGGGGCGCGTCGTAAGCATCAAGGAATTCGGCGCCTTCGTCGA
>JAQGOX010000075.1 GCA_028293365.1 Verrucomicrobiales bacterium
CTGCTTGCCCATGTTGAATAATTCCCTTTCCAATTCTGTGGCAATCGTGGACTTGCCGGCTCCCGAAAGTCCTGTGAGCCAGATCACACATCCCTTGTGGCCGTTGCGGCGCGTGCGTTGCTCGGTCGTTACTTTGCCATGACTCCAAAAAATATGGTCGCTTTTATGCGCGGAGTCGGCGGAACGGCGTGGATAATGGTCGGAGGCGATGATGCCGCCACCCGCGACCTCAAATCCGTCAACAATCACGAAACGACCCGTGGGCACGATCTCGGAATGCGCGTCGAAGGCAACTGGCCGGCGCATTTTGAGGGTCAGTTCGGCAACCTCGTTGCGACCGACCAGAATCTCTTTTTCTTTCCGGGAGATAGTCTCGAGTGTAGAGGAATCGATGACACGCTCGATGGAATCAATTTCACACTCAACCTCTTGTGTTCCAAGTTTAAGCTTATAAAGAAGCCCTTTTTTAAAGGGCTTGCGGCCGAGCCAGAACAGGCGGGCCTTGAAACGAGTGAGTTCGTACGGGGGACTTGTTTCCAGCGCCGCAATCGCACCACGCTCCACAAAAATCTGTTCAGTTAGAGTAATGCCTATCGACTCCCCGGCTGACGCATAATCCCGTGACGGAGCGTTCCAGCGCTCAATCGTCTTAACCGTTGAAACCTTGTTCGTGGGCGCGAACATGAGCCGGTCTCCCACGCGGAGCGTGCCGGATTCCACGCGTCCCGCAAGAATACGCCGTTCATCGAAACGATAAATGTCCTGAATCGGCATTCGCAGCGGCAGGTTCGCCTCCGCCTGCGCAACCTTGAAATCATCCAGCACATCCAGGACCGTCGGTCCTTGCCACCAGGGCATATTGCTGCTACGCGTCGCGATGTTATCACCATGCTTCGCCGCTATTGGGACAAAACACTTTGGCTCGACTCCGACGGTCTGAAGAAACTTGCGATATTCGCTTTCAATATCGTTGAAACGTTGTTGCGAATATCCCTGCAGGTCCATCTTGTTGACGAGAACCGCAATTTGTCGAATTCCGAGTAAATTCAACAGGTAACCATGCCGGCGCGATTGCTCCTGGACTCCTTCATTTGCATCAATAAGCAACAGTGCGGCTTCCGCGTTCGCAGCCCCCGTAACCATGTTTTTTAGAAACTCTTTATGGCCGGGAGCGTCGATGATTACGTATTGGCGCTTTTTGGTTTGAAACCAGATTTGCGCCGTATCAATCGTTATATTCTGATCACGCTCGGACTGGAGCGCGTCCATCAGATTCGCCCACTCGAATGGCACCCCACGGCGTTCGGCAATGCGTTGCATCTGCTCAAGCTTGCCTTCCGGCAATGAGCCCGTGTCATTGAACAGGCGTCCCACAAAGGTGGATTTGCCGTGATCAACATGTCCGACAATGACGATTTTAAGTTGTTCCGACGGTATAGAATTCTGCATGGTTCAAAAAGGATTTGCTCGGTTTGGAATCAATGACTTTGGACTCCCACCGAGGCTTACATGTACCCGTCACGGCGCAGCTTTTCGAAGGCGTCTTCGCTTTCTTTGTCTTGAGCCCGTCCGGCGCGTTCGCTGGTTTTGGTCTGGCGCAGTTCTTCGATGATTTCGCGAACCGTCGACGCCTTCGATTTGATTGGAAATGTACACGGCGCGCACCCAATGCTGCGGTAACGCTCGCCCTTTGCGTTCGCGAAATAGAGCGGTATGACCGGTATGTTTTCGCGCTCGATATATTCCCAAATATTCAATTCCGTCCAATGCAGCAAAGGATGAATCCTAATATGCGTATCCTTGTCGAAATCCGTTTTGAATTGATCCCAGAGTTCGGGCGGCTGATCCTCGACATTCCATTCCATGTTTTTATCTCGCGGACTGAAATAACGTTCCTTGGCGCGAGTCGGTTCCTCATCCCGTCGAACCCCGACGATCACGCCCGTATAATGATGCTTTTCGAGAACCGCTTTAAGGCCGTCTTTTTTAAGGGTTCCGCAGCATTCCACTCGACTTGCCCGGCCGTTCGGAAATGTTTTACCGGAGTTGAGGACCTCTTCATTTTTCCCAACGACGAGATCCAACTTCCAGTCGCGCACCAAACGATCCCGATATTCGATCATCGAGGCAATCTTGTAGGTGGTATCGACGTGAACCAGCGGGAATGGCACATGACCAAAAAACGCTTTGCGCGCGAGCCAAAGCATGACCGTGGAATCTTTGCCAATGCTCCAGAGCATCGCCAGGTTTTCAAACTTATTGAAAGCCTCGCGCATGATGTAAATACTTTGGTTTTCCAGTTTTGAAAGGTAATCCATATCCAAGAAATTGAGCTGGCTCAGGCCTTTCGGGCCATGAAGGTGTGTATACCGCATTCCGCTTTGTTGAAACCAATCCACCGTCCCGCCCGCTCCCCTTTTCCATCGGCGGTCTTGGTTGTGCACGGTGCGCAACCGATGGAGCGGAATCCTCGATCATGCAGCGGATTATAGGGTATCTTATGCTCGCGAATATATTCCCAGACCTGTTCTTTTGACCAATTGGCCATCGGATTCAGCTTGATAATGTCGCGGCCGCTGGTGGTGTCGAAGGCATAAATTTCGATGACTCCAATGTCGGAACGCGTGCTCGATTGTTCGCGCCTCAGGCCCGTTATCCAACAGTCGAGCTCCGAAAGCTTGCTCTGCAGTGGCAGCACTTTGCGCATCGTGCAACAAAGGTCGGGATCGCGCTTCCAT
>JAQGOX010000087.1 GCA_028293365.1 Verrucomicrobiales bacterium
AATCCACTGGGGCGCAATGCGAGGAAACCGTCCGAGAAATGACCAAGAGCCAGGCTCGCGCAAAGCGCCAGGTAAACAACAAACGCAGGCAGTAGCGCGAAAACATTTAGCAGCAAAAACGCGCACAAATTCAACCAGCTAAATGCCCGGGTTTCAAGATGCTCGACCGTGACGATTGGCCAGCGGAGCTTCCCCTCGACCCGCAGCCGCCGCACAATGCTGAGAGCGAGCGCGACTTGAAGCAAAGAACGAGTCCAGTCCATCTGCAGGAGCCAATGGTGCCGATAGATCAAAACCGGAAACACAGCGAGCAGATCCAGCGCGGTGAAAAGTATAATCGGCAGAAATATGCGTTTGGGGACAATCGGCGTGAGGCCAACCAGTCCATAGACCAGCATCACCGCGAGGAATGTCAGGAAGGTTAGAATCCCGCTGGCCGTCGTGAGGAAATGAAGGTCGAGAAAAAGAACCAAAGAGTCATCCAGCAGCGAAAAAACTCCAGCAACCAAAAAAAGCACCAGACATAAACTCAGGAGAACGGCCGTCGCTTTCCGCGAGGATGAGGTCGCGCGCATTTGTGGCAGTGGCGCATCGGAAATCGTCGGCGGCACGGATGCTGCACTGGCTGCCAGCGCCGGTGCCGTATCGGGATTGGTCGAAGGCAACGGAGGGTTTGGTGGCGGCACTGGATTAGTCGGCAGATTCATGCCTCGGTCACGAACAACCCGACGGATGATGAAGCGCCGCTGACTGCGGGGAGATTCGCGCATCCAGGGGCGCAGGCCGCTTTAATTCCATCTGCCTACCATGCTCGATTTATGCGGCGCTTGCAAGGAACCACCGCGCGATCGAAAAGCTAAAGTATTAAGTCGGCGGAAATGCGAGCAGTCTCTGCAAAGTCCCCAATAGCTCGGCTGGCGGACAAGGCGTTTTGAGAAAAGCCCCTCTGCCTTTCCATTCTCCGCGCAGGTGAACCGCCTCGTCCGTCGCCTTTAAGCAAATAATAGTAACGTTTGGTAACCGTTTGAATATATTATCTATCCAACCGCCGAGGTTCAACTCCGGCGTTGGCAGGTCGATAATCAAAGCCGCGATTTTCTCCTGACATCTTTCGAGTTGCGCAAGTGCTTCGAATCCGCCTGTGGCGGTCACAACTCTGTAATCGTGGGCCTCAAGAAGTTCCTTGGTCATTTCGAGTAATGCGTATTCCTCATTAATGAGAAGTATTCCCTGGCCCTGCCCACAACCTGCCGGGTTCATAAAAACGTTATTCTTCTCGTCCGAGCGCTTCCCGTCTGCAGCGGGAAGAAAAACTCGAAATGTCGTCCCCCTGCCAATTGCAGTTTCTAATTCAAGGTAGCCCTGGTGATTTCGAACAATAGTGGCCACCGTGGAAAGTCCGAGCCCCGATCCCTTATCGATTGATTTCGTTGTGAAAAATGGCTCGAAGATGTGGGCCGCTATCTCAGGCGGGATTCCTGTGCCGGTATCGGACACCGCCAATTCCACAAAATTTCCCGTAACGGGTCTTTTCTGACCCTGTATCACTCGGTCGGAAAAAATCGTGTTGCTAATTTTGATCGCCAGTTTGCCGCCACCGGGCATTGCGTCACGAGCGTTAACACAAAGGTTCAGGAGAATTTGATGAAACTGGGTGCGATCCCCCGAAACCGAGAATAGACCCTGCTGAACCTCGGACTCGATTTTGACGTTACCCGGGAATGCTTTAAACGAAAGGTTCGTGAGATCACTCAGAAGGGATGCAAAGTCCAATTCCGTTTCGGGCGGCTTTGTTCCGCTCGCGAATTGAAGGATTTGTTTCACTAGATCGGCCCCTTTTTGGGCGTTTTTTTTCACGACGTTGACCATTCGCAGGTCGTTGGGAAATGTCAGTTGGGTCTGAAGTATCCCCGAAGCCAACAATATGGGTGTAAGGACATTGTTCAAATCGTGCGCGATGCCGCCTGCCATTGCACCGATGCAATCCACGCGTTGGCTCCTGAGAATCTGAGATTCAAGATTCTTCTTTTCCGTAATGTCTGTGTTTATATTAAGGATTGCCAGCGGCGCGCCATGCACATCCCGAAGCAACGTGCGCCGACTTGCCACATGAATTTGCTTTCCCGCCTTCGTAATCTGGGTTAATTCACCCACCCATTCGCCTTTTTCGAGAACAGCGTCCCAAATGTGATCCCTGCGCGAGGGGTTCGAGCCATAAAGAAGTTCACAAGCACGTTTTCCAATCACTTCGCTTGAATTCCAGCCATAAATTCGTTCAGAAGCCTTGTTCCAATAGGTGATATATTGATCGATATTCCGAACGTAAATAGCGTCCTGAGCCTGATTTAACAGTTCGGCCTGCTGCCTGATCTGCAGTTCATTTTTGGATCGTTCCGCCCGCTCCAACGCCTCCTTCCGCGCCCGGAGTATGGCTGTGCTCAATCGCTGCACCCGATCCTTCAAGACATAATCAACCGCGCCTTTCCTAAGGGACTCAACGGCTCTCTCTTCACCGATCGTTCCGGAAAGAAACAAGAAAGGCACTTCAGGCTTCAATTGCCTGGCGAAGTCTAAAGCCCGCAGGCCGTCGAATTCCGGCATGGAAAAATCTGAGAGGATAATATCATAGGAGCCCTCCTGAAGTGCTTTTTCGAAGGCTTTTTTTGTTGAAACATGGTCGAGCTCGACATCAACCAGGTCTTTTTCGAGTATGATACGAACCAATTCCGCATCGTTCCCGTTGTCTTCGAGATGAAGGATTCGCAATGCGTTACTCATACTATTTCACCCTTTTTATTGACTCATTCGCAAATAGCTCCTTTTCCCTATCCAACGAAACCACTGGATCGTCAAAATCGGGAAACAGTTACTATTTTCCCCTATCTCGACAAAAGCTATTCTTGTGCCATCCTCGCCGGAAGCAAGCCGCGAAGGCTGTCTTGAATAAGGCCTGGGGTCGGTGAAATCCTGAAACTAGTCTTTCCTTTGCCTGAAATCTTCCCGTTCAGTTGCCTTCGCTTAGCGCGCAAGACAAGTAAAAATGATTAAAGCTTTTTAAAAGGATGCTTCAACAGTCCGATCAATTGGACTTGCGCTCGATTCCGATCATTTCAAGATGTTGCGAAATCGAGCTTTTGGAGATGAATGCATCGTATAGTGTGCGATCACTGTAGAGCACGTCCATCATTTCTCGGATTCGTGCAGTGCGCGCATGTGATCGTTGCGAAAGGTATAGTCGGTACGGTTCGACCGCAGCATCACTTTTGCCCGTAGAAGTTATGGCACTCTCAAGGGCGTCCCGGAACAAGCTGGTTGAATTTCTATCAAGGAAAAGTCCCGGATGATCCATTTGAGTTGCTGCAATTTCAATTGAATTTAAGGTGGAATCCAGATCGATTCTGCGCTCATCCATCCGATCGATTATTTGATCAAGATAAGTAATCGCTTCGGGTGATGGAGGTTTTTTCAGGGCCAAAACATGTGCAATTTCCCCCACGCCTTCCGTTCTGCCTTCCCTGAGTCGTTCAACCAGGGCTTCAGGCCTGATTTGCCAGAGGAGTTTGATCGCCTCTTCATCTTTGAAGTTCTCGACGGCATCGAGAATCGCAGGCAGCGGTGGTGAGGCTTGATTTTTGTTTTGGCCAAGTGCCCAGGCCGCGTCGCCGACGGATTCGCGATATTTAAGACCTTCGACCAACTCCTCGTAGGTCGCTTTGCCATTTTGCGCTTTGGATGCAAGCTCGACACCCTTCACATGCGCGGAGATTGAGCTTTTGATTTCCGGGGATTCCGTTTGGGAGGCCGGGTCGATTTCTCCAATCGTCCTAAAGGCCGCCGTCTTGACCTCACTATCGACTGTTTGTGCGTGGGCGATTTCATTCAACGGTCCAACGGATGCGGGATCTCGAAGCAGACGCAGGCTCTCGATTGCAGCAAGCCTCCATTGTTTGTTCTCGGCGGATCTGAACCCTGGCCATGAGCTGCCACCAAATGATTCCGGGCTTTTAAGTGCGGTTATAATATTCGTGAAGATAGCGGGCTCACTCGGGCTATGCAGGCATGCCAAAATCAAGGCACCGCGTGCTTGCGATTCGGGATTATTACCCTGCAATAGCTCAAACAGTTTGCCGCGGTACTCCGTTTCAATTACGGGATTATTTTCGATCAGCCTTGCGACGATCGAATCAGTCAACATAGTCAACTCTATTCCCTCTTGCCCGGCGGACATTCTCAGTCTCTCAAAGAATGTGGGAATTGTGCTGGAGTCTGGATCAATCGCAGCAAATAGGTCTATCACTCCCGTGCCGAGCATATGAAGGTCCCCGGCATCGTATAGAACCAGCATATCCCGAAGGGTTTCACTCGCCTCGGCTCCCAGAACAATTAATCCGTGAGCGCCCAATCTCATTGAATTCGGCGTATGTGAGCTGCGCAAACCCGCAAACATTTCCATTAGCACCGGAATCGCCAGCCGTCGCGATCGTCCGTAGCGAGCGAGCGCTTCATCGACACGTTGATAGGGGGGCGTCCGGGAAGACCATGGATCGCGAAGCGCTTTTCGCAAAGCTTCCGCCGCTTCGTCGAGATTGAACGGCTCCGTGGCTTGACCGGTTTGAATTGTTTCCACCGGCTGCTTTATCAATGCTGCGTCGAACGTTTTCGAAACGGGTTTCGATTGGGGAATGGAAACTGAAACAATCACAATTCCCATACTCGCAACGATCAGTGAAATAGAGGCCAGTTTTAGGTAATGTGTCATTCCCGACTTCGGTTTTGAAAACGAGCGTTCAGATCGATTCTCCGGACGCATCATTTCCCTTCGTGCCTGATCAAAAAGCATCGAAGGAACTGAAGCGCGCGATTTTTCGGACAGGAGCGTGGCAATCGCGATGGATGAAACCGTAATCCCTCGCTTTGCGAACAGGTTTCTAAGTTTCTCCAAACCGCGTGAGATCCGCATTCTGGCGGCCTCCTCGGAGATTCCCAATGCCGCGGCGAGTTCGCCTATAGGTTTTTGGTCTAAGAACCGCAAAACAATCGCGCCGCGCTCTTTCTCCGGAAGTAGATTGATGACCTCATCAATATGCGGGGATAATTCATCCCATATATTTTCACTGTCTGCATTTGTGAATGATGATTGCATGCAAGCGGCCTGTTGTTCGCGGACTCGACGGCGTTGCTCATACCGAATTGCTTTTTGCGCGATGTAGAAGGTCGTTCTGCAGAGCCACGCACCGAGAATGGTTTCCCGGGAAATATCACCGGCCTTTCGTGCGAGGGTGCAAAAAGTTTGCTGGGCAATCTCATCAGCAAGAGAGCTATCACCGCAGGTTTGCCGCATCGCTACGCCATAAACCAATGGAAGGTGAAGTTTAAGCAACTCAGTGAACGCGCTTTCAGAGCCCGTCTCAGAAAACTGGTATAATAGCTCCAGGTCTTTCATTTCACCCTATATCCCCGCCTGCGCGGAAACTGTAACGAGAGATTTTTAAGATTTCTTCTGGAATCACTGTCGCAGTAAAGTTTTGACATCACGAGAGAAACGTGCAACCGATTCGACTC
>JAQGOX010000097.1 GCA_028293365.1 Verrucomicrobiales bacterium
TTTCTTGAATTCATCCGATTTGAAAACGCGTTCCAGGAAGCGGCTGTCGCTGGACCAGGGTCTGTGGATGGTGAGGTTCTCCCGCTGTTCGGCGGTGCTGCCACGAGGAAATTGTCCGAAGGTCTGGTCCTGGTCCCAGGGGAAGAACATGAACTTATGCGTTTTGGGATGGAGATAGAGATAATAGTTCTGTCCGACACCGAGAATGCCGTCCATATCGACGAGCCAGGTGGTGAGTGCCATGTAGCGGGCGAAATTGTCGACATCGAGAAATTCCGGGAGCTTTTTGGCGAACTCGGCATCATCGGCTTTCGTGACCAGCTTCGCGAATGCTATCACCCGCTCTTTTTGTTCGTTGGTGAGCGCACCCTTGGGACCCTTTGAACCCTTGGGATCATAGGTCTGCTTGTAATTCTTCCAATCGTCACCGAGATCGCCAAAAAGATTTGGCGTCACCGGCTTGAATAACGCCCCTTTTTTGACGGCGAGCTTTTCCTCGATGAATTCGTGGCCAACATCTTCGACGAGCGAGTAAAGGCCGAAATACTTTTTGTCATAATTACCGGGAACGGTGACGAAGACTTTCGCATAAGCGGTACGAGAGGCGGGGATTCCTCCTTTGTTAAACAAACCATACGCAATCGATTCGTTCATTGAGCTTGGATCGCGCACGGAGTTATGCAGGTTGAGTTGGGTCATGCCGCCCAAATTCTGACCTTTGACGAACTGGTTGAGATCGATTTTGAGCGAGCGTTTCAAAGTATTTTGGGAACTGAAAAATGTTCCGTTCCCTTTGTAGCGAACGCCGACATCCTTGAACACGTTCGTGCCGAAATCCAGATCGGCGTGTACATAGTCGAAGATCAATCCGAACGCCGCCATCATTCCATTGCGGCCACCCTCAGGCCCCTGCAACGAAAAACCGGTCATGCCCGGAGGCCGAACCGGACGTGGTCCTTGTCTCGGTTCCATCGCCTTCCACTGCTCCGGAGTGAAGGTCAGGCGCACCGTCCAAATGTTCGTGCCGCGAAAGATGTCGGCCGCTTTGAGTTTATTTTTGACTGCCTTTGTTTCTTCCGCTCCCGAAACAAGGAAGCCGAGTAAACCAAACAGGATTAGAACAGCAAACGATGTACTTTTTCTCATGCGATACTCTGGTAAGTGCTTCTTATTAGACCCATTTTGCAGGGGAAAGCCAGAACGAGTTTGCGCAGGGATCTGAGAGCGGCTACTGCCATACCGAGCGGGATTCGACCAATGACATCGCCGAGGCAATTGCATTGCTTGAGCTTTTGCCAACCCTATGGCAGGCTTACGCCATGAACGCAACTACCACTCTGGATTCTACCCACCGAGTCGTTATTACCCGGGAAATGCGCAAAGCTGCGGGGATTATCCCAGGCCAGAAACTCCACGTTCAGGCATCCCCCGGATTCCTTATTCTGTCCACCCCAAACGTTCCCGCCAAAATTGTAATGAAGGGAAAGCTGAAGGTGATCGATGCGCCATTGCCCGACTTCGATGTTGCTGAAGCGGTTGATCGAGCACGCCGATACACTCGATGAACTATTTGGACACGGGCATTCTGATCTCCGCGATCTATTTACGAGATTCGAACCAGGAAAAATGTTCAGTTCTACTCAAAGAAGGGGTCACGAGTACTCACGCTCTCGCAGAGGTTTTCGCTGCCCTCACAGGACAGTACCGTGTTAAGAACGACATTGTCAGCGAAGCCTTGCCGAAAACAGGGGAGGGGATTGAGGTTCTATTTCATTGCCGCAGGCAGGATATACTTCACCAGGAGCTCGTCCGACGGTGATTGCTCATTGTAATTCCCTCCCGTAATCACCACCAGCAGGTCCAGGCTCGGCCACAGATAAATCCTTTGCCCGCCGTTTCCTTTGGCCGTCACACCCTCCATTCGCCTCCCATTCACATTCAACCATTGTCGCCACCACAGGTAGCCGTAGTCTGTGCCTCTCACCACCGAGTGCTTGGAAAGGGAGGTTTTGACCCATTCTCGCGAGATGACCTGTTTCCCGTTCCACTGCCCCTCATTCATGTAAAGCAATCCAAGTTTCGCCATATCACGCGGGCGCAGCTCCAACTGGCACGCGTCGTCAAAACTTGAACTGTCCGGCTTAAAGTTCCATCTGTAATTTGTGATGCCGAGCTTCCCGAAGAGATTTTCCGCGGCAAAGTCCGCCAGTCTCTGGCCGGACGCCTTCTCCACAATTCGGCCGAGCAGAATCACCCCGCCCGAGCAATACCTTCCAGTCCTGCCTGGCGGTTCAATCATCGGCAGGTCTAAAATAAAGCGAACCCAATCGAGACTTGCGTTCATCTTTTGCTCCTCCCCGGGCGACTCCGCGTTGCCATCTTCGCACGCGAGGCCTGACTGTCCTGACAGCAAATGCTCCAGTGTTATGGCCCGCTTCTCCGTGGAAAGATTCTTGATCTGATATTCCGGAAAGAACGAAATCACCGGTTCCTCTTTGCTCCTGATCAGTTTTTTATCCAGGGCGATTCCGACCAACCCCGACACCACACTCTTTGTGGCGGATCTGAGTTGGTGGAGCTTTTGCCGGTCGTATTGGTAGAAGTATTCCTCCACGACTAACTTTCCTTTTTTGATTAGAAGAACGCTATCGACATTCTTGTGACTCTCATTGGCAATCTGCTCCACCATCGTTCCGATCAGGCCGCCATTGAGCTCTGCCTTCTCGAGTGATCCAACATCCAATCCATCCTTTAAATCGGGTGGAATTGAAGCTTCGAATCGATACGGAGCATTCGTTGGAGCCCGCCGCGCGAACCACATCGTCTCAGGAACTTGCGCGTCCGAGATTCGCCGGAAGAAGTTCATCGCCTGCTCCTGATAAAGCCAATAGCCGGCGATTTTCCCGCTCCGCTCTCCGATTGGCTCTCGCTCGAAGACCACCCGCGAACCGGTCCGATCCGCAAAGACCCCTTCACTTATCCTTTTCAACGGATATTTTGCCTCGTCGAGA
>JAQGOX010000130.1 GCA_028293365.1 Verrucomicrobiales bacterium
GGTTCTCGATGGGTCGGTTGCTGGTGGCGGCGCGGGGCGAACCGATCCTGGTTTCGTGGAGCGGTTCCATGTTCGAGTATCTGATGCCCCTGCTGGTGATGCCAAACTATGAGAACACTTTGCTCGATGACACCTGCAGAGCGGCGGTGAAACAGCAAATCGAGTATGGGAAATTGCGCGGCGTGCCGTGGGGTATTTCCGAATCCGGTTACAACCGGACCGATGTCCATCTGAATTATCAATACCGCGCTTTCGGCGCCCCGGGGCTTGGCTTGAAACGAGGCTTGGCGGAGGACCTCGTAATTGCTCCGTATGCGAGCGCGATGGCATTGATGATCGCGCCTCGGAAAGCGTGCGAGAACCTGCAACGGCTGGCGGGCGACGGGCGGAAAGGTCTTTATGGTTTCTATGAAGCAGTGGACTACACACCATCACGTTTACCGCCGGGCGAGACGAGCGTAACGATTCGATCGTATATGGCGCATCATCAGGGAATGAGCCTGCTGGCATTGGTTAATCTATTGCGACACTACCCAATGCAACGGCGCTTCATGGCCTGTCCCTTGCTCAAAGCTGCGGACTTGCTGCTGCAGGAACGGGTCCCGCGCACAACCGCAAGCGTGATCACTGAGGATTTAACGATCCAAACATCCCGTGCGCTTTCTCGTGAAGGAGAGCGGGTGATGCGGGTTTTCACTAATCCGGCGTTGCCAGCGCCGGAGGTGCATCTCCTGTCTAACGGACGATACCATGTCGCCATCAGCAGCAGCGGTGGCGGCTACAGTCGGTGGCGCGATCTGGCTGTGACACGGTGGCGCGAAGATTCGACCCGGGATTGCTGGGGTTCGTTTGTTTATTTGCGGGATGTGGCAACGGGAGATCTTTGGTCCGCGGCATTTCAGCCAACACTACGACAGACAAGCGGATATGAGGCTGTTTTTACGCAGGCGCGCGCGGAGTTTCGGCACCGCCACACCAATGTCGAAATACATACCGAAATCTGTGTCTCACCTGAAGACGACGTGGAGTTGCGACGCATTACGATGACCAATCGTTCGTCTGCGGAACGGGTCATTGAGTTGACCAGCTACGCGGAGGTTGTGCTGGCGATCCCGGGAGCGGATATGGCGCATCCGGCTTTCAGCAACCTATTTGTGCAGACGGAATTCGCCAAAAAATCCTCGGCCGTTTTATGCACGCGACGCGCCCGGTCCGCTGAAGAAAATCCACCATGGCTATTACATCTGATGGTCACTCAAGTTGGTGAGCAAGGAGAAATCTCGTGCGAAACAGATCGTTCCAAATTCATCGGGCGAGGAGGATCACTCACAAAACCGGCAGCAATGCGTCAGATTTCGCCATTATCGAACACGGTCGGTTCCGTGCTCGATCCGATCATTTCTCTGCGGCGCACCGTAACTCTGCCGCCACATGAGACCGTCAGCATTGTTCTTGTGCTTGGCGTCACCGAGAAGCGGGAAACGGCCCTTGCGCATATTGAGAAATATCAAAGCGCGCGGATGGCTGAACGGGCTTTCGACCTCGCGTGGACCCACAGCCAGGTGACTTTGCGGCATCTCGACGCGACGGAGGCGGCGGCACAGCTTTACGGACGCCTGGCGAACGCGCTGATTTACGCAGATCCGGCCAGGCGCGCGCCCTCCCACGTGTTACAGAATAATCGACGCGGCCAAAGCGGACTCTGGAGTTATGGCCTATCGGGTGACGCGCCCATTGTGCTGCTGCGAATAAGTGACGGGGCAAAAATCGAAATCGTCCGGCAATTGATCCAGGCACACTCCTACTGGCGGATGAAGGGATTACCGGTCGAACTGGTGATTTTAAACGAAGATGTTTCGGTTTATCGCCAATCGCTGCATGACGAGATCACCAGCCTGATTGCTTCAGGAATCGAAGCACAAATGCTCGATAAGCCCGGCGGTATTTTCGTTCGGCGCCTCGAACAAATTCCAAACGAGGATCGGGTGCTGCTGCAGTCCGTGGCGCGAATTGTTCTGGATGACGAAAAAGGAAGTCTTGCAGAACAACTGGAGCGGCGAAGTGTGCTTGAGCAACTGGTCGCCCGGCTTGTGCCAACGCGCCTCCCATGGGTCGATTCACCGAAACCGCTCCCTGCGCGTGATTTAATATTTCAGAATGGCTTCGGCGGGTTTTCCCAGGACGGGCGGGAATATATTATCACCCTTCAGGCTGGCCAAATGACCCCGGCCCCCTGGGTGAATGTGCTGGCTAACCCGACGTTTGGCACGGTTGTTTCCGAAAGCGGCAGTGCTTATACGTGGGTGGAGAATTCTCATGAATTTCGACTGACACCATGGAACAACGATCCGATCGAGGATACCACCGGCGAAGCCCTGTATATTCGCGATGAGCAGACGACACAGTTTTGGTCGCCTACACCTTTACCTGCACGCGGCCTCACTCCCTATGTCATCCGGCATGGGTTTGGCTACACTGTTTTCGAGCATACGGAGTATGGCATAACCTCTGAGCTATCGGTGTATGTGGCCATGGACGCTCCGGTAAAGTTCATGGTCTTGAAAATTCGAAATGTCTCGGGCAGGCCACGGCGAATATCGGTTACTGGATATTCGGAATGGGTGTTGGGCGATTTGCGGCATAAAAGCCTGATGCATGTTCAAACCGATATCGATCTGAAGAGCGGGGCTTTGCTCGCGAGCAACCCATACAATACCGAATTTCCCGGCCGCACCGCTTTTATCGATGTCAACGATCGGGTCCGGACCCAAACCGGGGACCGAAAGGAGTTCGTAGGGAGAAATGGAAGTTTGGCGCTGCCTGCGGCATTAAAGAACACGCGTCTATCCGGCAAAGTTGGCGCGGGATTGGATCCCTGCGGCGCGATTCAAGTCGCCTTCGATTTATTAGACGGACAGGAGCGGGAAACGACTTTTCGTCTGGGTGTGGGGCGCGATCTTCCGGACGCCCAGAATCTGATCCAACGCTTTCGCCAGGTGGACGCAAGCCGTGCCGCCCTTGAGGGCGTCTGGGACTATTGGAATCGAACCCTGGGTGCGGTCACTGTAGAAACGCCGGACCAGGCTGTGAATGTGATGGCGAACGGGTGGTTGCTCTATCAGACTTTGAGCTGCCGACTGTGGGGACGGACCGGGTTTTATCAATCCGGAGGTGCTTACGGATTTCGCGATCAGCTTCAGGATGTAATGCCGTTGGTCCATGCCGAACCGGCGCTCACGCGCGCGCATCTGCTTCGTGCCGCGGCGCATCAATTCCGTGAAGGGGATGTGCAGCACTGGTGGCATCCTCCGGCCGGGCGCGGAGTGCGCACACACTTTTCCGACGACTACCTTTGGCTGCCGTACGTTACGTGTCGTTACGTTTCATGTGTCGCAGATACGGGAATCTTGGACGAAAACATCTCCTACCTCGAAGGCCGGCCCGTGCAGGCGGAAGAAGAGGCCTACTATGATCTGCCAGGGCGTTCTGATCAATCGGGCACGCTTTACGATCATTGCGTGCGAGCCATTGAGCACGGTTTGAGATTTGGTAAAAACGGGCTGCCGCTGATGGGCTGTGGTGATTGGAACGACGGCATGAACCGAGTGGGAACCGAGGGCCGCGGAGAAAGCGTTTGGCTGGCGTTCTTCTTTTACGATGTGCTGACTCAATTCAGCAAACTGGCTAAAGCACGCAACGATATCGCTTTTGCGGGAAAATGCCTGGAGCAGGCGAGCCTATTGCAGAAAAATATCGAAGCGAACGCCTGGGATGGCCAGTGGTATCGCCGCGCTTACTTCGACAACGGCGAACCCCTCGGTTCAAAGACCAATCCGGAATGTCAGATTGATTCTCTTCCCCAAAGCTGGTCGGTAATCAGCGGCGCCGGAGAGCCGTCCCGCTCGCGTGAAGCAATGCAATCAGTCAGTGAACGCCTGGTACGACGCGGATCCGGGCTCATTCAATTGTTCGATCCGCCGTTCGATAAATCGTCGCTCAATCCTGGATATATTAAAGGATACATCCCAGGCGTGCGTGAAAACGGCGGCCAATATACACATGGGGCGATCTGGACTGTGATGGCGTTCGCGCTCATGGGAAAAAGTGAACGGGCATGGGAGCTCTTTACGATGCTGAACCCGGTTAATCATAGCAGTAGTCCTGAGCGAATCGCCATCTACAAAGTCGAACCATATGTGGTAGCGGCGGATGTCTATGCCATGGCTCCGCACACAGGGCGTGGCGGTTGGACATGGTATACCGGTTCGGCGGGCTGGATGTATCGACTACTGATTGAAACGCTGCTCGGCGTGAACCTGGAAGCCAACCAATTACGGTTGGCTCCGATCCTTCCGGTTGCGTGGACCAGTCTTAAAATTCATTATCGTTACCGGCAAACAGTTTATCATATTACCATTAGTTGTCTCTCGAAAGATATAGCTGAATTGGAAACTTTGTCTCTCGATGGAGTGGAACTATCTGGAAGGACAATTCCGCTCATGGACGATCGTCGAGAGCATGCTGTGGAATTGAAAACCCGGCGAGAAGTGGCGATACAAAAAGGATGAAGAGCCAATAGACAATTGGCTGCGGCCAGCCACACTCAGGGTAAACAGGGCGAATCGGACCGGTAATCCTTGCTAGCGGGAGCTTTCGGCCGCTGGCATACTTTTGCGGAATTGGATACTATAGCCACCATACAGGAAAATGTTTTTACCGGGGAATTCGAATGGCTGGGAACGGTTGATTTAGCACTGGAGAAAATGCTTCTGGCAATCGATGGCGCGCAGAAAAGCATTCGATTCGAAATCTACATTTTTCGGGCGAGCCTGATCGGCGAGTCATTTCGTGAGGCGTTGGTGCGAGCGGCACGGAGAGGAGTCAAGGTTCAGGTGCTCACGGACGCGCTTGGGTCGATTGCGCTGCCCGAGAAGTTCTGGGATCCGCTGGTGCAGGCAGGAGGAACGTTTCGGTGGTTTAATCCGCTTAAATTCAGGCGGCTGAGCTTTCGGAACCATCGGAAGTCGCTCATTTGCGACGACGCCATAGGATTTGTGGGAGGATTCAACGTCGCGCCAGAATACCAGGGCGATGGGATTACGAAAGGCTGGCATGATGTTGGGATGATAGTGACCGCTCCCCTCGCCCGAGAATTGGCGGCGTCCTTCGACGCTTTGTTCAACATGGCTGATTACCGTCACCGCCGTTTCAGCCGATTTCGAAAATCCAAAATCCAGCGGATTGCTTCCACGATTGACGGCCAGGTTCTCTTCACGGGCCCAAGCGCGGGACCGCATGTGATGAAAGGAGCGCTGCTGGCCGACGCACGCAAAGCGCGGAACATCGATATAATCTCAGCTTACTTTTTGCCGCCTCGCCAATTCCGGCGAACCTTTGCAAAGCAGGCGCGATCCGGAGGAAGAGTGCGTTTGGTTATGGCAGGAAAGTCGGATGTCGCATTGGCGCAGCTCGCCGCACGGCGGTTGTACCAGGGCCTTTTGACCGCTGGAGTGGAGATTTACGAGTATCAACCGCAAATCATGCACACGAAACTTTTTCTATTCGATAATACGATCTATGTGGGGTCGGCAAACCTGGATAAACGGAGCCTGTTTATTAACTACGAATTGCTGGTGCGGGTGAATAAAGAGGAAGTTACCGGATGGGCCCGCAGCTTTTTCGAGGAAACCCTGGGCCATAGCCGAAAGATCGACCTCGAAACGTGGCGCAAGTCCCGGACCTTCTGGACGAAGCTGCGTGAACAATGGGCTTACCTGGTACTGTCGAAAGTGGACCCTTATCTATCACAGTTGCAAATGAGCGTGCTCAGGCGTGATTTACAAAAGACAAATACGCCAGCCGACTTTTGAGAGGGGCTCGGCTGTTCCGCCACAATTACTTACAATTTCGAAATCGACATCGCCAGGCGCCGCCGGTTTTCTTCCCGATTCTGAGCGTCGTAATACTCCACCGGATTGTAATCGTCCGTCAGTACGCGGCCGCTGCGGTCATCAGTTGTTCGGTTGCTGGCAAAAGTCTCCAGCGCGGAATCTCGAACTGACTGCGGATAACTCTCCGGGGCAGGCTGCCGGAGGAGTGCTGGCATCGAGCCGTCCGTAGCAACGAAAAATACGTTTCCGTTCTCAGAGGCGTGGATGTGTACGTTTTTGAAGCAGGAGCGGAGCGTTTTATCGAGCGAGGCGACGAGAAAATCTCTTCCGGGATCAAAATCACCAAAGCTATTGATAACCAAAACGCCCTCAGGACTGAGCGCGCGACGAATTGAATTAAAAGCTTCGTGCGTCATTAAATGAGAAGGAGAAGAATCGCCGAGGAACGTATCCAAAATGATGGCATCATATTTTTTAGCGACGCGGTTCAAATAGTACCGCGCATCGCCAAGAATGATATTCAGTTTGGCCGGTTCAAGACCGAAGAATTTCTCGCCGACCGGAATGACCGCGGGGTTGATTTCGACGACATCGACATTCATTCCCTCATTGGCAAATCGCATCGGGACGATGCCAACACCCAGGCCAAGACAGAGGATTTGATCGATTTTGGGCCGATAGGCGACCGCGAGGTCGTGCAGCATATAAGTGAAGAGCGAAACGCTCCGTTTAGTCACAGGGTCATAGGTGTTCTGGACCAAATAATCGTTCAAATAAAACCGGCGGTGAACGTTCTTCAATTCAATCACCTGCATCTGACCGAAGGCGGAATTATGGAAATAGAGCTCATCGGCGTCCTTGAAGGCATGCTTCTCGCTTAGACCGAATCCGCCGATGAATATACCGGCAATTGAAATTGCAATCGCGCCAGAAAGCTTCGTCCGATAAAGAGCAAAATAACTAAGAGCCAGAGCAAAAAGGACGATCGCAGTGCCGTACATGGTGATGGAGTTGGAAAAGTGCGGAATCAAAAGATAGCTGATTATCAACGCACCGAAAACACTACCGATCGTGGAAACGGCAGAAAGCCTTCCAACCTGACCACCAACTGTAGAGGTCGAGGAATTCAAAATCCGGGTTAAAAAGGGACCGGTGACAGCCAGGAGCGTGAGCGGCAAAAAATAGAGAACGAAGGATGTCAGTAATGTTGCGATAGCAAGGGAGAATGCGAGTGACGCGGATGCGATCGGGGCGCAGAAAACCACCGCCGCACACAAAAAGAACCCGGCAAGGGCGAGACAGTAATAAAGATGATCCAGGCGGGCGGACACATCGACGATTCTTCCACCCAGATAGTACCCGGCGGAAAGAGCGAGGAGTGTGATGGAGATCTGCGCGGTCCAAACAAAATGCGACGTACCCAGCCAGGGGGCGAGCATTTTGGCCCCGAGAATTTCGACCACAAGCACTGCCGCACCCGCAACCGCAGCCGTTACATAGAGGTAAATGCGCGGGACAGGACGAACCGGAACAACAGGGCGAGCTGGTTTCACAGAGAATGCGATCTTTACGGCGCGCCGCGTCCAATGCAGCGAAGCCGTTGATTCAGCGCAGATTCAGAATCCAACCGGTTCTGGATTCAAGAAAAATGTGGAAGAACGTCGTTAAAGGCGATTCGCCGGAATTAGCTGACGTGCCAATGCTGATCAAACGCTTCGACCAGATTTCTAATATCGCTGGCATTAAGAGGCTTGTTCAGAAAGGTGGTTGCCCCAGCGGCATAGGCTCGATTGACACTTTGGGCCGTGCCGAAATTGCTCATGGCAACAAAAAGGACACCGCGCATTTCCGGTTCATTTTGTTTCCACTTGAGCATCTCGAAACCATCG
>JAQGOX010000175.1 GCA_028293365.1 Verrucomicrobiales bacterium
CATAAACGCGTCACCACAGGACCCAACTTTGCTCTGGTTGGCGGGACTGCGGAGACCCACGAAGTTATGACCGAGAAAGCGGTTAAGATTAATGAAAAGCTGAACGCTCGCGGCAAGAGTCTCGAAAGCGTTAGCCGCGAAGAATTTGACGACATCGCCCACTCCGTCGGCCTGAAAAAGCACGAACCGGAAAACAACTGAGCCATCCGACGCTGGGTCATAAGCCCCACACTCCGGTGCTGGAAGCCACCTTGGCTAAAAAGGTAGCGAACGGACCGCTGGGCCGTTCGAACGCACGTAACGAAACCGTTCGTTAATCAAAAACCATCGAGCGCATCAGGCCTGCCAAATCTCCGCCAGGATTCTTCCATCGAATCGAAGGCTCAACTTGGAGACACGCCCTGGTCGTAGCGTAAACGCGCAAGGCTTGGCGCTGAACAGAAGCGATAAAAAGAGCAAGCAATTCGAAGGGCTTTCTGATAGAAACCAATCGGGATGGTAACTCGACGTGAATGACTCAATACTTATGAACAAACCCGACTCAAAGACTCACCATGGAACGGCATTGCCTGCGGGAACTCCAGCGCCGGATTTCAGCCTTCATAGCACTCCGGACCAATCCGTCAAATTAAGTGAGTTTCGCGGACAGCCTGTCGTGCTTGCTTTCTATCCCGCGGACTGGAGTCCAGTGTGCGGTGATCAAATGGCTCTCTATAATGAAATGCTTTCAGAATTTCAGGAATACGGCGCTGAACTTCTGGGAATTTCGGTGGATGGCGCCTGGTGCCACGCCGCCTTCGCTCGCGATCGTAAATTGCATTTCCCGCTATTGTCTGATTTTGAGCCGAAAGCAGAGGTAGCGAAACTGTACGGCGTCCATCGTCAGAGCGAAGGAGTTTGCGAACGAGCCCTGTTTGTGATCGACGCGGAGGGGATCATTCGCTGGAGCTACGTTTCGCCTGTCGGCGTGAATCCTGGAGCCGCCGGAATCCTGGCCGCCCTGGAGGACCTTCAAAATAAATCGGAGTCAAAATGAAACCTGAAACAAGCATAGCCATTCCGAAAGCCAACCTCACCCTGCCACTCGCCGGTCGTGATCATATCCAGGGCCCAATTGACGCCCCCGTATCGCTGGTCGAGTATGGTGACTATCAATGTCAGTACTGCGGCGCGGCATACCCAATCATCAAGGCGGTCCAGAAGGAGTTGGGCAAAAAGCTCTGCTTCGCTTTCCGCAATTTCCCACTCTCCAATATGCACCCGTATGCCGAACATGCCGCGGAGGCGGCCGAGGGCGCCGCTGCGCAAGGCCGCTTTTGGGAAATGCACGACATCCTGTTTGACAATCAAGAGTCGCTCGATGATGAGAGTCTTGCAGAATTGGCAGCGACAGTCGGCCTTGATGCGCCTCGTCTTATGAGTGAGGTCCTGGCCGGCGCACATCGGGAGCGCGTGCGGGAGGATTTTCGGAGTGGTGTACGCGGTGGTGTCAACGGTACCCCCACGCTCTTCATTAACGGAGTACGCTTTGACGCTGTTCCGACTGCTGAAGCACTGCTTGAAGCTTTAACGGAGCGCGGTTCTTAACGAATGGATCGATATCAAAGAGGGCAGGGGATGGGCGCATGCAGGAACTTGGAAAAACCTGTTGTTTAACGTGGCATTAGAAAGTTAGAATGCGGGCAAAACTCCGATGAAAAAAACCATCCTTACCTTTGCCGGGCTCTCGTGCTGCCTTTTGACCGCAACTGCCGCGGACGTCGATTTTGTCAAAGAGATCCAGCCAATCTTTCAAAAGTCCTGTATCGAATGTCACGGCCCCGACAAGCAAAAGGGAAAACTTCGGTTAGACAACAAAGAGGCCGCGCTTAAAGGTGGCGAAGATGGTCCGGCCATCATCCCGAAGGACGCCGCGAAAAGCGACCTGTACCGCCGCATTACGTTGCCCAAAAGCAGCGATGACGTCATGCCCAACAAAGGCGAGCTGCTTACAAAAGAGCAGACCGACCTGATCCGCGATTGGATTAATCAGGGCGCGATTTGGCCGGAGGCCGCCGCTCCAGCGAAGGTTGCGAAAGCCGCTCCGTCCGTCCCGGTTTTAGAACTTCCCAAAGATTTCAAACCGTCAGCCCAGGAATCCGAGGCCGTCGCCAAACTCGGCAAGTCCGGCATCGAGGTGCGTCTCGTCGCGGCAAATATTCCCTGGCGTGACGCCAATCTCAGAAATCAGGGCACCAATATTACTGACGCAGCCATCGCGCCGCTTAAAGATATCAAGAGCCTCGTTGATCTGAATCTTGCGACCACGAAAATCACGGACGCAGGCTTGGATACGATTAAAGACCTTCCATACCTGCAGCGCCTTCACCTGGAACTCACATCTGTAACAGATTCGGGACTCGCGAAACTCAAAGGACTCACCAATCTTGTTTACCTGAACCTCTATGGGACTGCGGTAACAGATGCGGGTCTTGAGAATCTCAAAGGCATGGGCTACCTCCGAAACCTCTATCTGTTCCAAAGCAAAGTCACTACGGCAGGTGTTGCTAGTCTCAAACACTCTCTTCCTCACCTGGACGTTTCCACAGGCTGGGAACTCGAAGCTCCGGTTAAAAAAGTGGAGATGAAGGACGAGAAAAAAGAAGACAAGAAAGAGGTGGCGAAGGAAGAAAAGAAAGACGAGAAAAAAGAAGAGAAGAAAGAAGACCCGGCCAAAAAGTAACTGAAATGTTCTAGGGGCCAGTTCGCTCCGGCAATAAATCAGAGCTTAAATGATGCTACTCAGGCTTTTTGGTCTTCTGGTTTTCCTGGCTGCCATAGCAACCGAGGCGGCCTCGGAAGATTCGTTGCCCTCCGATCACGCCCAGCGCTTGACTCAAGGGCTGGATATTTTTCAGAAGCAGGTGCGCCCGCTTCTGATCCAGAATTGCGTGAAGTGTCACGGCGGCGAAAAGACCAAGGGCGAATTTGATCTCACCACCCGCGAAGGCTTGCTCAAAGGCGGCGCCGATGGCGCATCCGTTAAGTTGTATGATGCAAAAGGCAGCCGTCTCTACCATCTCATCACTCATGCGGAAGATCCGCATATGCCTTCCAAAGGCGAAAAACTAACCGATGACGCAATTGCCCAAATTGCCGCCTGGATTGATAACGGTGCTCCCTACGATAAACCGTTGATTGAGCGCAATTTGGTTACAAAGAAAGACCGAAGCCGCGTCACCGTCAGCGACCGGCAATGGTGGGCTTTTCAACCGCTGCAACGAGTCACCCCTCCCAGGATCAAAGCAAAAAAGTTGGTAAAAACCCCGATTGATCAATTCATCATCGCTCAACTTGAGAAACGAAGTCTCCAACCGAATCCACCCGCCGATCGCCGGACGTTAATTCGCCGCGCATCATTTGACTTGTTGGGCTTGCCTCCCGCACCTGAAGAAGTTGCGGCCTTCGAACAGGACAAGTCCCCGGATGCCTGGCCCAAACTCCTGTCGAAGTTGCTCGACAGCCCTCGCTACGGAGAACGTTGGGCTCGACACTGGCTGGATGTCGCGCGTTTTGCGGAGAGTTCTGGCTTCGAGCATGACACCGACCGGCCGAACGCTTACCACTTCCGCGATTTTGTCATCAAAGCGCTCAACAGCGACATGCCATATGATCAATTTGTGCGCTGGCAGGTCGCCGGTGATGAATTCGAGCCTGACAATCCACTGGCGCTCATGGCCACCGGTTTTCTGGGTGCGGGGGTGTTCCCCACTCAAATCACCGCGAACGAAGTCGAGCGCACTCGTTACGACGCACTGGACGATATGGTCGCCACCACGGGCACTGCCATGCTCGGTCTGACGGTAGGTTGCGCCCGCTGCCACGATCACAAATTCGACCCTATCCCCACTCGCGATTATTACAGAATGCTGGCCACTTTCTCCACCACCGTTCGCAGTGACATTGACCTTGACTTGCAGCCCGATGAGAACCGCCGCGCCCGCGAAACGTTCGATCACGAGCACGCACCATTGGTTGCCGCACTCAACAACTACGAGGAACGCGAACTGCCCTCCAGATTCGACGCCTGGCTCGCCGCAGGGACGCCGATTAAGGCACCACCTTCATGGGAATTGCTCGAAGCGAAAGTATTAAAATCAAAAGCCGGCGCCACCTTCAAAAAACTCGATGACGGTTCGTACCTTGCCGAAGGAAAGAACGGAGACTCGGATGTTTATAAATTCATAGGGCTCACCCGGTCTCGCGAGTTGCGCGCATTGCGGTTGGAGGCGCTTGCCGATTCCTCCATGACCAAAGGCGGTCCCGGTCGCGCCGATAACGGGAACATTGGTTTGAGCCGAATTCGCGTTTTTGCCTCCCCTTTGAATGGTGGAGAAACCAACGAAATCAAACTCGTGCGCGCCCGGGCGACTTTTGAGCAGAACACGAACAATCTCTCGATCGCATCCGCTCTCGATGACAATCCGAAAACGGGCTGGGCGATCGACCCGCAATTCGGCACGAACCAGGCGGCGATTTTTGATTTCGAGAAACCATTGGGATTTTCGGACGGAACTCTGTTGGAAATCTCGTTGGAATTTGGACTGAATACCAAACACAACATCGGCCGTCCACGCCTTGCCGTGACCTCTGTCCCGGATCCGCTCTTGGACGGTCAGGCCATCCCAACCGGTATCGAGACTATTTTGATCACCTCCATCACGCCAGCTACACTTCAGCGGCGCTTT
>JAQGOX010000183.1 GCA_028293365.1 Verrucomicrobiales bacterium
AAGGGGGACGCGGCGATGTGCCAGGAGAGATTGCAGATTACACAGTTGTGGTAAAACTGGAGGGTGTGCCCAAGGAGCAGATCGCAATGGCGTTGGTCGGCCGGGGTGCGGCCAAAGGAAAGCAGGGGGATGCGCTTGGAGCGATTGCCGATTACACCGCAGTGGTGGAACTGGAGGGCGCGCCCAAGGAGCAGATTGCAACGGCGCTATTTAATCGCGCGCTTCAATTCCGGAAATCGGATCAAGCAGGAAAAGCAATATCCGACCTCCTGCGAGTCGTTGAATCGGGGGTGACGAGCGAGGAACTGCTTACCGATGCGGCTGAAGTTGCATTCAGCTCCCTGTGGAGCCGCAATGATCGCGAAGGAGCCGAAGGAGTTCTATCAACGTTCTCTGTCGCTGTGGCTTCATTAACGAAAGAACTTGTTCGCGAAACCACGATCCGCTTTCTAAGCGGCTTGGCATCGTCCGAAATGAAAATGGCCTGGCCAATTGCCTGGCGTAAGCTCGCGGAAAGCGAAAATCGCGGAGCAATGGAGGCGCTCGAATTTCTCCGGCCTGTGTGTGCAATACTTGAAGGCGGGGACGCCGTGGTACTGGAAGCCCTGCCACCTGAGCAACGCGAGTTTGTCCAGAGCGTATTATCACGTTTTGAAAAGGAAGCGAAGGATGAAGGATAATTGGGTTGAAGCAATTGGACCGATTGAACGAGCAGGCGATAGAGTATTGGAAACGCGATGAATGAGCCGGAAAAACTGATTCCGCTGCTGGCGGCTACCAGAAGCTGAAAAGCTTTTAGGTTGCGCAAGTGGCGTACGAATTTTAGGGAGGTATCGCGGAGAGGAAGCGGGTTTGACATAATGTAATAGAATCAACAAAAGGGGGACGGGATTTTTGCCCGCGAAAAGGGGGACAAAATTCACGAAAAAGGAGGGAATGTGCCGAGATGGTTTGTTAAGAGAGGGAGCGGATCGGATGAGGAGGAAGGTGGTGACGCCACGAAACACGACAAAAATCCGGCTGGCTTGAAATTTTGGGTTATACGGAATTCGATGGGACGCGCGTATGCATGGGCGGGTTCAGCGTCATTTGATAACTGAGATTTCAGGACAGAGGGAATTCGGATGAGGAAGGGGAGGGGTTGTCAGAAAGATGTGGGCAGAAATATAGGGACGGGGATTTAATTCCCGAACAGCGTACATATGGTAATAGAGTCAATAAAAGGGGGACAGTTGCAACCGATCAAGGTGTTGACCGTTATTCGCCGTGACGTTAAATGCGGGTTTTTCCAAACAAGCTCCACCACACATGCCAGCCAGGCGCTTGCGTCGCGCGAAGTCATCCTTCCATCGTGGTTGACCGCTCTACATCAAATTTGATGTTGATCATGTATGGAGTTCACTGTAGAGTTTTATGAAAGCGTCGGCGGACGTTCGCCCGTGCAGGAGTTCCTTGACGAACTCAATCAAAGTGACTCGAACGATTTCGCGGCGATGCTCGCCGGCCTAGTGAAGTTGCGCAACCGGCAATATCATCGAGAGCCTCTGACGAAGTCGCTCGACAAGGGTCTGTTTGAACTCCGCCACGTTGGCAAGTTGAACACGCGCGTTTTCTGGTTCTTTGTGAAAGGCAGGCGCATCGTCGCGGTGCATGGCGTCCGCAACAAAGGTCAGGCGATTCCGGTGCGCGACCTCGACATCGCTTTGGCGCGCATGAACGACTGGCAGGCAAGGCACGAAACATGAAAACAAATTTTGACACCTATCTGGAGGAGCAGTTGAAAGATCCGGCTTTCGCGAAGCGGTTCCAGCAGGCCGGAGAAGCCTGGGATGTCGCAATGCAGATCACGCGCCTTCGCGAACAGGCCGGCCTCTCCCAAAAAGATCTCGCGCTCAAACTTCACACCTCTCAGCAGCAAATCAGCCGGCTCGAATCACCGTCTTATGAAGGCCACTCCTTGAGCATGTTGCGCCGCGTGGCGGAAGTTCTTGGCGTCACTGTTCGCGTCACTCTTGCACCGAAGGGAGAATCCGAACCCATGATTCTGTCGGAAGCGAAAGTCGCTTACAAAATCCGCAGGAAATCATGAATCCCCAACAAGCCCGCGACTGCGTCGTTGAAGCATTTCCGCAGCCGTTCGGCAAGGGAAAGTTCCTCGAATTCACCCTCAACCTGCTCAACAAGTCCGACGAGTCCAAGACCGCACAGCGGAACCCAACCTGCATCAAAGGCGTTTCTATGCTTTCCCTTAGATCATCAGCCAATCGCACGGAAAGTCACGTTTTTTGCTATCGGTCAAAGAATTTTCCAAAGCGTTCGCGTTAGAGATGAATGAGCCGGAAAAACTGATTCCGCTGGCGCAATTGGCGTACGAAGTTTAGGGAGGCATCGCGGGGAGAAAGCGGGTTTGACATAAGGTCGCAAAGTCAACAAAGGGGGACCGGGATTTTTGCCCACGAAAATGGGGCCAAAATTCACGAAAAAGGAGGGAATTTGACGGGGGGTTTTCCCGGGCCTTCGCCTGGCTCGGCCGTCCCTACGATCACTTCGATACTGATTGCCCATTCCCTGCATCGAAATAGATCTGTTCTCCCTTCCTTGTGAGTTTGAGATATTGATTCCAGTAATCCCAATAATGACACCTCAGGTCAAACGACACCCGATCGTAGCAATTGTAACCCGGAATTAACGTTAGGTTTCTTTCCGTTCGATTGGGTTCTCGTAAGCTTCGGGTTTCTGGGATCGATGCGTTACAAAACTTTGAAGAGAATCTGTTTATCCGGGTCGGCATTTCGATTGACCGCGGCTTTCGTTGCGGCAGCGTGCGATTTAATCGCGCGCGCTAATCCGCAGGGAATGTCTGTGGTCAGCGGTTCGGCAGTCGCCCGGACGACCGGTCCGCACCTGGAATTAAATGTATCACCGGTGACGATATTGGATTGGCACTCGTTTAATATCGGCGTCGGTGAAACCACCCGGTTTATTCAGCCTTCAGTCGATTCGATTGTGTTCAATCGGATCGGCGATGTAAACCCCAGCCAGATCTTCGGAAATCTGAGCGCGAATGGAACGGTCATTCTCGCAAACCAGAACGGTTTTTATTTCGGCCCGAACTCGGTCATTAGTGTGGGAAACCTGATTGCGACGACATCGCCATCTCTTCCCGATTTTGGGTCGGGCGGCGCCTGGCAGTTCACCGGTTTGCCGCCTTTGGCGAGCATCGTCAATTATGGAAAAATCCAAACTCCGAGTGGTGGCTCTGTTTATCTTATTGCCGAGCAGATCGCGAATCATGGTTCGATCACAGCTCCGGAAGGGTCCATCGGTCTTTTTGCCGGAAAGGAAGTTTTGGTGTCTGAGCGTCCTGACGGACGCGGTTTGAGCGCGGCCGTGCGCCTGCCGGCTGGTTCCGTGAACAATGACGGAAAGCTAATTGCTGATGCCGGCGCGATTTCAATGCACGCTCAGGTCGTGAATCAAAACGGTTTGATTCAGGCCAACACCGTGCGGGAACGAAACGGAACTATCGAGCTGGTCGCCTCTGAAGCACTCAATCTTGCCCCAACTTCAGAGGTGCTCGCCGAAGGCGGGCTCGGCGCAGGACCCGGCGGCGAAGTCCTTCTAAAATCCGATGGGGATTTTCATGACGAGAGTGGTTCGAAAATTTCAGTGGCGGGCGGAGCGCGCGGCGGCACGGGCGGGTCGCTGGAGCTCTCAGCCCCTCGAATGACCGCTTTAAATTCGCAACTCGACGCGCGGGCACAAGCGGGATTTGCGTTCGGTAATCTTCTGCTCGATCCCACTGACATAATTCTCGATAAAACTGGAACCGGCTCGGCCCCTGGCGGAGAGGTTCCCGTCGGCACGCCAGGGACCACACTCAGGCTGAACGTTAACACCGCGTTCCGCAATTTCTCCACGGTCACGCTGCAAGCCACACGCGACATTACCCTCGCTGCGAATACAATCTGGAATCTCTACGATAGCACCGGCAAATCCGAGCCAGGATGCCTTCTCACGCTGCAAGCCGGCCGGAATATTCTTTTTGGAAATTCTTCTTCGATCATCGATAGCACCACCGATCCAGCAGATACCCACTGGCAGGGATTGTGGAGCGTTAAAATGCAGGCGGGTTACGATTTTTCGCAGAAAGTGGTCAATGCGGTTGCCGGAGGCATATATCTCAGTGGAGGACCGGCCAACGGTAGCGGAGTCATTCCAACCGGTTCAGGATCGATCGAACTTTATCGCGGTTCGATTTCGCTGGAAGCGGCTGCGGATCTGCTCGTCGGCAGCGGATTTATCCGGACCGTGGGTGGTGGCGATATCTTCCTCAAATCGGTCAATGGCGATGTCAATGCCGGAACCCGGAATGACAATTTTCAATTCTCCGCCCGAGGCTACGAAGTCAGCCAGAAAGGCCTCGGAGGCATCGCCACCGCGCACGGTGGCGATATTGAAATACACGCAGGCGGAGATATCATCAGTGATCCCAAAAAACCAGCGTCAGAGATTTCACCGGGTGCGTCCGGCACCTATGGCGCTGAGCCCGGAAATGTCTCCCTCTCCGCTGGTGGGGATATTCTGGGCAATTTCCTGGTCCGCAATGGAATGGGTAAAATCGCGGCCGATGGCGACGCCGGAACGGTTAAGAAACCACTCACGCTCAGTTTGATCAGCGGCTCCTGGGATGTATCGGCTGGCAACGACATTGTGGTGACCGAAGTTCGCAATCCACAGGGAACGTTTAACTCAGTGAAACTGCCGGTGCCGGCCGGACAGTGGATCGGTAATATTGACGATGACGCCGTGCCTCAGCGTCTTGGTTTCCTCTTTGATTATGCACTCGATTCGAGCGTCAAGTTTACGGCCGGGAATTCGGTCACGCTTCTTGGAGAAAACCTGCCGCGGATCAATAAGCAAAATGAGAACATGAAACCGGTTTACCCTCCCAGCCTCGCTATTTCGGCCGGGGCGGGGGGAATCGAGATCGATTCGACGATCACACTTTTCCCCGCTCCACAGGGCTCGCTCTCGCTCGTGACCCACGACGGTGGCGATCTTCGCGGCCAGCAAATTGGGAACTCGTTAACCGGAATTATCATGTCCGATAGCGGACTCCCGTCCTATTCAACATTCGGTTCGGGGCATGCGTTGGTTCCGGTTCACCTCCAGGATCATCACCCTGTTCAGGTTGCGATTAATGGGGGCGTGCAGAACTTTCTCCTCTCGGTGCCCAAGGCCGCGATGATCGACGTCCGGCAGGATGCCTACAATTTCGGGTTCCTGGGACAAAATCTGGCTGGGTCGGATGTGACCACAATCAGCATTGGCCAGAATCTCTCGTACCGCGGTTTTATAACGGAAGTTCCATTGGGTGACGTGCCGAATCCCGCCGTGCTCGACCCTGTGCAAAGCACCAACCCGGACCTGGCACAAAAACTTTTCTACAATGCGCAAACCGGGAAATTCGGTTTCCGGGGACAAATGAGCGATCAGGACCTGCGTTTCCTGCTCGATCCCACGGTCTATGCTCTCGATTCCACTGGCCAGGTTATGCTCGATTACCTTGGCAATCCCACACCGATCCCGGCACGATTCACCGCCGATGTCGCCGGTTTGCAGTCCTTGTTCGAACAGACTCAAACGGCCAGTCTGGGAGACCAGGGACTTGCCCTGGGTGGCCCCGGCACATTTCGCATCGTGGCGAAGAACATCGACCTCGGAATTTCCGGCGGCATTCAAACTCTACCGGCGAACAAAGCACTGATTCCGATTTCTCCATACGGGGCGGCCCTGGAAGTCTCCGTCCTTGAAGATTTGAGCATGAGTTCCAC
>JAQGOX010000256.1 GCA_028293365.1 Verrucomicrobiales bacterium
CCAAGAGCTCCAAAGTTATCGGGCGTATTTACGATCCCCCTGCCAAACAAGTGACTCCAAATTCGGTTAACCATCACGCGGGCTGTTAAAGGATTCTGGGCGTTTGCGATCCAATCGGCGAGTTGCAGTCTGCCGCTTTGATCGGCAGGGAGAATTTGTGCGGGACTGTCGACAACTTTTATGAACCCACGTGGTACTTCTTCTCCAAGTTTTTTGGAATCGCCCCGCAGGTTTATTCGGCAATTCTGCGCCGGACCATCTTTCACCGCCATCGCCAATGGAACGGGCGATGGCGCTTTGGCCGCCAGATCGTCCAGCTTCGCTTCGACTTCGACGTCACTGGGAGGTTCCTCATTGAGCATTGCATTGGTGGATTCTTTCATCGCGTTGCTCGTCATAACTTTCATTGTCGGGTCGTCGGTTACCTCGACGAGGTGGACCGCATCAACGGCGACAAATCCTTTGGTTCCTTCATTTGAAATAGTAATCGTACCGTTGGTTCCTTTATCGAAGCGAAAGGAACCGATTGACGCGAAGATTTTGTTTACGCTGGGCTGATTTCGCTCATTGAGGTAAACGGTTTTTTGCTGATCAGCGGCTGTAATTGTGATGGGAACATTTGTGGCGCGGTTTTCTCGGGGAATATAAGCAATGCGTACCTCGTAAAGGCCCTTCCTTGGAATTGCGGGTCTGAACCGGACGAGTTTTTTGCCTTTCCCTTCATTTCCGTCGTGTAGGTAGTTCTTGTCAACGAAGTTGGTGGCGTAATTCGATTCTTTCCAGGCTCCGATAACTTCCGCAGCGAGATTATCGACCAGAATTCCCTCTTGTTTGCTGGAGTCAATTCCTCCCGGGAGCGCAGCCTTGCGCTGGCGGGCGGCCGTGAGTTTTGTTTGAAGGTCACTCAAGGCAATATTATAAGCATCGACTCTCGCCGCAATTTCTGGGGGTGCGAGAGGGCGTTCGAGCCAGGGTGTGGAGGGACGCTGTTGAGATGCCTCATTCAGTGTAACGGTACTTTTAAAAATGCCAGCCAGGGCGTAGTAGTCGCGGGTTGGTATTGGGTCAAACTTATGGTCGTGACATCTGGCGCAACTGACTGTCAGCCCTAAAAAAGCGCGCGTCGTGACGTCGATTTGTTCATCGACGACATCCATGATGAGCTTTTCACGATCGGACTCTCCCAAAACCTTCGGCCCGAGCGCCATGAACCCTGTTGCCGTAATTTTCTCGTATCGATCATCGTCATTGACCGCATCGATGAGGTCGCCGGCAATCTGTTCGCGAACGAATTCGTTGAATGGTTTGTCCTGGTTAAAGGACCGGACAACATAGTCACGATACCGCCAGGCATTTTCGAAAGGCGTATTGATCTCCAGACCGTTGGAATCGGCATAGCGAGCGACATCCAACCAGTGGCGCCCCCAGGTTTCGCCGAACTGAGGGGTGGCAAGCAGGCGATCGACAACTTTCGAGAACGCCTCCGGGGTAGAATCGTCAACAAATTGTTCGACCTGTTTTGGGGTAGGAGGTAAACCAGTCAGGTCAAAAGTTGCCCGGCGTATGAGCACCCGTTTTTGCGCCGCATGGGCGGGTTGGAGTTTTTCCGCTTCAAGACGGGCCAGAACAAAAAAATCAATGGGGCTTTGCGGCCAGCGGGAATTCGCGGTTTTCGGTGTTTTTTGCGATCTGAGCGGTTTGAAAGCCCAATGATTGGTTGAAATCGTTCGGGTTGCGATGCTGGTTCGTGAATCCGGGGCTCCCATTTTCACCCAACGTTCGAAGTCGGCGATCTGATCGGACGATAGCATCTGTTTGGGTGGCATTTGCAGGTCTTTTTCTGAGTAGCGAATTGCCTGGATCAGTCGGCTTTTTTCGGGTTCCCCCGGAACGACCACAGCTCCCGACTCGCCACCTTTCTCCAACCCTGCTTTTGAATCAAGAAGTAGTCCGCCTCTGATTTTTTCGGATTGTTGGCTATGGCATTGGTAACATCTTTCGGCGAGAACAGGCCGGATCCGCTTTTCGAAAAACTCCAAATTGGCGCGGGTAGAGTCTTTCGCCGCGCTTGCGGATATGCAAAAAATCAGCCAAAGCCAACCTGAAAGCTGAGCGAGATTTGGACGTACACGGATCATTCGGCAGAGAAACAGTTCAACAAATCAGACTGAACTGTTCAACCATCCTTTGACCGTGTAACGCAATAATCGTTCCAAAAAACTACTATTGATTGACTGGAATGCGCGCACCTTTAAGCATAGTATCGTGCTCGGCTTCATCAACGCCGCCTTGAACCAGTTTTTCGGTCTGACGTTCCGGGTCCGATGCGGCTATTGGAGGGGTACGTCCGCCCGAAGAAGTCTCAGTCTTGAGAAAACTGTTCGGGAGCTCCTCTCGGTTTTGGGGTTCCTCACCGAGAAAATCCTCCATTCCCAATAATTCCAGTCTTGCTTCACTAATAACGGCCTGATTGAACAATACCCTGCCGTTAATTACAGCCAATTCCCGAGCTCGTTTTTCGACCATTTCGGGCGTTACAGTCCCGGTTCCCTGGAGGCCATGTGCGA
>JAQGOX010000287.1 GCA_028293365.1 Verrucomicrobiales bacterium
ATTCGAGATCGGGCTACAGAGACCATTTCGCATCAGGATTTCTACGCCCACTGCCAATCCCGGAATTTCCAATATGGACCATCGTTCCAGGTAATGCAGTCCCTTTCGAAGAACAACGGTGAGGTAATCTCGCATTTGAAGCTGCCCGCGTTTTTGGAAAGCGATTTCTCTAAATTCGTTTTTCATCCGAGCATGCTGGACGGTGCTTTGCAAGGCGGGATTGCAGTGGGCAAATCCAGTGATCCTGCGTCGCAGGGTGCGGCACTTCCATTTTCTCTCGGTCAAATCCAATTATTTCGACCGCTAAAGTCGGAGATGATCGTGTATGGCAGGCGACTCGAGTCGAAAGGTGGTCCTGCGATTTCCCGGAACGAGGCATTCCTTCTGGATGAGGAGGGAAATGTATTGGCGGTTCTCCGGGATTTTCTATCACGCATTATTCCGAAAGAAGAAACGGGTTCTGCGAACCAGGAAGCGTCCGAAAATTCGCTTCTCTATGCTGTGCCTGAGTGGGTTCCGATTTCGAATGGCGCGGTGCCCTGGATACCCGGTCCGATTCTGCTTTTCGATAACGAGAAAGATCTTACGGCAAACTTAGTGCACTCCCTGGGACAGCCAGTTTTCCGAGTTCAAGCGGGGTCCACATATCGCGCTATTTCGGCAGATGTTTGGGAAATAAACCCGGCCGATGCTCAGCACTATAATCAATTGTTTGAGGAGCTTTTAGTCTCCAATCGAGTTCCGTCGCTTATTTTACACTGCTGGAGCGTCGATCAAACTAACACTTTACGCCCGGAAAAACGGATTGAAGTCGGGCTTTATAGTCTTTTTAACTTAACTCAGACCTTTGTTAAGCGGCGCAATCCAAAACCGCTCACGATCTGTTTCGTCCATTCACAGGGAACGCCCTATGATGAAATGACCGACGGCTTCCTCCGCAGCCTGAATTTGGAGTCTTCCGCGATTCGGGGTGCTACCGTGCAGATTCGCGAGCGCGTCGATCTATCCGGAATTTTTGGACCGACGACTGAAAATCAGACTGGCGTCAGCCAGTTTCGGCGGGTATCGGGTGGTTGGGAGGCTCGAAGACTTAAGAGCGTCGCGCCAGAAAAATCTGGGGCTTCACAAATAAAGTCGGGTGGAGTTTACCTGATCACCGGCGGTCTCGGCGGAATTGGCAAAATGCTCGCAACTTATCTCGCTGAACGGTATCAGGCAGTTCTTTTGCTCTGCGGTCGCTCCCAGCTTTCCGACGAAAACAGCGATTTTCTAAATGAACTGCGATCTTCTGGTGCAACTGTTTCATTCCAGCAATGCGATATTTCCGATCTAGCTCAAGTTACGGATCTGGTTTTGCACGCGAAAACACACTTAGGCGGATTGAATGGAGTTTTTCATTGTGCTGGAATTCTCAAGGACGGGGCGTTTTCAAGAAAATCGTTTGAACAGTTTGAAGCTGTCTTGCGACCCAAAGTCTCGGGAGCGACGAACCTTGATCTGGCGACCGTTGCGGAGCCGCTCGATTTCTTCGTCCTTTTCTCCTCAATAACAGCACTTATAGGGAATCGCGGTCAGACAGATTACTCTAGTGCGAATCGTTATCTCGATTCGTTTGCCGCCTGGCGGCGGAATGAATACGACAGTTGTCGCCGAAACGGGAAGACGATCTCCATAAATTGGCCGCTTTGGGCGGAAGGCGGGATGACTCTCCCGGAGCCTCTCCTTGCCAGAATGCGTGCTTCAACAGGTATGAGTCCCGTGCCGGCAAAGGCTGGTTTTCAGGCGCTTGAGTGTGCCCTGTCTTTTGGGAAACCGGAGTTTGCGGTGTTTTTTGGTGATAAATTAAAGCTTCGAGAATTGCTCAAGATCGAGGAATGTCCTGCGATCGACCCGGTGCCAGAGCAAACGACTGATGATGGTCTCGTTCCCAGGGCACGAACTCCCGCTACCCCTGATCATACTGTTGCTTCGATTCAATCCGTACTGATTTCGATTCTGGCGGAAGCATTGAAATTTTCACCCGAAGAACTCGATCCCGACGCGGAGATGAGCGAGTACGGAGTCGATTCGATTACTGCAATGGACATATTGAATCGATGCGAAACGCGGTTCGAACGCCCGATTGATCCCTCGGCAATCGTTGAGTTCCCTTCGATTCGCACTCTTTCTCAGCACCTTTTCGATTTGGGTTTCGATACAAAGGATTCCGTTCCGGCTGCACTACCGGTTATTCCGACGGACCAACCGGCTGACCCGTCTCACCTCGTGGACCCCGGAACCATTCGTGGAACCGAGATCATTGCCGTTATCGGATATGCCTGTCGCTTGCCAGCATCACCAAATGTAGAGGCTTATTGGGAAAATCTTAAAAATGGTCGAACTCTCGTCACTGAAGTGCCGTCGGATCGATGGCGGTGGGAAGATCATTATAGTCCGGATAAGACAGCCGCGAGGAAGTCGATTTCAAAATGGGGCGGTTACGTTAACGGGGTTGATATGTTTGACCCCGATTTTTTCAAAATTGATGACATTGATGCCCGGGTTATGGATCCCCAACATCGCATTGTCATGGAGTTGAGCGAAGAACTCTTCCAGGATTCAGGATACGGCAGAAATGAGATCAAGGGTAAGAATATCGGCATTTTCATGGGCGGCGGGGAAAGTTCCTATCTGGACGCCCATCACCCGCATCTGACCGACGAGGAACTGAAGCACCTCGTAGTTAATTCGGCCGGCAATATGATGGCCGCGCGGATTTCGGATTTCTATGATCTCCGTGGACCGGCCAGCGTGATGGATACAGCTTGTTCCTCGTCGTTGGTTTCCGTCCACACGGCTTGCCAAAGTATTCGGGCTGGAGAATGCGAGTGGGCGATTGCCGGCGGCGCGCAGTTGCTTCCTGATTATGGTCCGCACGTCGCCTTCAGCAAAGCGGGCGTACTTGCTCCCGATGGGATACCGCGGGTTTTCGATCGCAAATCGAATGGGTTTGTCCTTGGTGAAGGATTTGGCCTTATTTTATTGAAGCCGCTCGAAGCTGCTTTGCGGGACGGCGATGATATTCGAGCTCTAATATTGGGGTCGGCTGTGAATAACGACGGCCACACCATGGGCGTCACAACGCCGAATATGCGCGCTCAATCCGAAGTTCTCCGCAAAGCTTATAAGAAAGCCGGGATTCGGACTTCGAGTGTTGGCATGCTCGAGGCCCACGGCACCGGTACGCTATTGGGCGACCCGATCGAGATCAAAGCGGATTCCGTAGTGTTTCGCCAGGATTCTCAGGATCGCCAATTCTGCGCCGTTGGTTCAGTTAAATCCAATCTTGGCCATCTATTGCGA
>JAQGOX010000304.1 GCA_028293365.1 Verrucomicrobiales bacterium
GCTCGGTACCTCAGGTTCTGCCCACTTAACCGTCCATGGTTACGACGCATCCGGCACAAATCATTCAACTCTGGAAATCGGTGGAATTTTGGAAGTTGGCCAATGGTATGATGCTGCGGCAACGATCGAAGAAGGTGGAAGGCTTTTCAGTCGCGGAGGACTTATTGGGTCGGCACCGGGCATTCTCGGCAAAATGACTGTTCAGGGGCACACTTCTGGAAGCTCTTCGTCATGGGAAAGCGACGGCGAAATCCAGGTCGGAGGTCTTTTTGGAGACGGCTCTTTAGAAATTAAATCAGGAGGCTGCGTTCGAACATTGGGATACGACGTGATAATCGGGTACGGCCTTCACTCGCATGGCTCCGTCTCGATCAGCGGCGTAAAAGGGACGGATGCAATGGGCAATCCGATCAAGTCAAAACTGGATGCCTTGGAATTAAAGGTCGATGGCACCTTGATGATCGAGGACGGAGCGGGCGCATCCTGCATTGGTGCCTCCATTGGCACGCAGTCTCCCGGCACGGTGATCATTAGTGGCAGTGATGCGGCTTCGGGCGCAAAGTCTGATTTGTTTGTCTTCGGCAATCTGAAGGTCGGAGGCCTCGACCTCGGTCCTGGAACGCTGCTCTTAAATGGAGGCGAAGTAACCGCTGGAGCGATCGCTGTCGGACCGCGAGGCATCGTGACTGGAAACGGCACATTGTCGGTCGATTCCGGAAATCGATTACTAAACGGCGGCCTCATAGATCCTGGCTTCTCTCCAGGCCGCCTGACAATCAATGGTAACTTCGGTCAGACCTCCAGCGGTGTAATTCAAATCGAAGTAGGCGGGCTCGAAACCAATCAATTCGATCGGATCGTCGTCAACGGACGCGCAGATCTGCTAGGAAATATCGTTCTCACCTTTATCGATGGATATGCGCCCAGGAAGGGTGATCAGTTCCAATTTCTCGAAGTTACCGGAAAAGTGCGTAATCAGGCTGAAATCGAAATCCACAATCTTGCGCCCGATTTTCAATTTAGTGTGCTTACTAACGAGTTTGGAATTTACCTGGTGGCATTGAATGATGCGGTATTTGTTTCGCCACTTCCGCAAAGGATTCAGGCAACTCCGATCACGAAAGCAGGAATCACCTACTTGGCTTACACGTTGCCGCTGGAAAGACTCTGCCGTCCGTTCCGGCCCAAAGGTTCTCCCACTCGCATCGGCAACGAAATCGTACAGGTCCTCTCCCGATCTTTTCTGGCAGATAATCCTTGTAACGGCAATATATCCAGCCCGACAAATACATTGGCGCTGGGTTCGCTGCCGCCAGGCGATTACCAATTCAATTTCATGGCTGATGGCGTGGCAGTGGAGACCCTGCCGATTGTTGTGCCGGACGAAACGGACCAACTTCTCACAGTTCAACTCGAAGCTTCGCAAGAAACCTTGTATTTGAGCATTAATGGCCTGCCCGAAGTTTCTTATAGAATTGAGTCGAGCAGTAATCTGATCGATTGGGGAGAAGCCCTGCCACAAACAGGATCGTTCACCGTCGTGGAGCCGTTCGACAAAAACGCCCGGCCGCGCTTCTATCGGGTTCGTATTGGCGACTGAAGGTTTCAGTGCTGCGCCCGCCTTCGAATGAAACCAGCGATTTCAAAGCGCGCATGACCGGGCAGGCTAGAAAAGCATGACCGATCATCCAATTGAGTGCTGTAATTCGACGAGGAACGACGTACACACTGTGGGTAACCAGCCCCTTGGATCTTGACATAAGTTAGCCTGACCGGTTTTCTAATCGCATTCCAATGAGGTGAGAGCCCTTTATCGCGGGTTTGCCATTTGTCGGCACCTCGCTGTTCACCTGGAATCTGGAGGGAACTTAACTTATGAAAAAAGTCATTACATTTCTGGTGCTTGCATCCTCCCTTATCCTTTGCGTCGCCGTGCGTGCTCAACAATTGGCTCAAGGTCCGTTCCCGCCGGAACAGTGGCCGGCGAGCGTGGACAAAACGAAGACGGTCCACTTCATGAGTGTAAATGATTCGATTGCGCCGCCGGTCGACACCTGGGAGAACACTCTTTCCATTCGCAACGACGGCGACCAGACAACCGCAGCACTTCGCATTGGTGGCTTCAATGGTGTTAAGGCGACCGGCAGTTACACAAACGTCGCCGATACAGGTTTTACCGAATGGGCTGATCAAGACGTTATCGACATTCTCATGCAGGTATATGGTGACGCATCGGTTCTGGCGGCGAACGGAACCCCTCGAAATTTCAACTTTCTCATCGGTACATTGCCGGAACTTGACGCTCCGGTCGGTGGACAATTGCCCGTGGAGGCAAAGAATCAGCATTGGAACTGGGCTCTCTTTCGGATCGTAAACAGTCTTCGGCCAAGCGACGGCTCACATCGTGTCGGATCGATTCCGGCAAACGCTCAGGGAGCGACCACGGCTGGCGGAGTAAACGGCGGAACGATTCGCATGGAGTCAGTGCGTAATCTTATTGTGCGAGCGGTTGCCTTTGGACCCGCTGGCGCCTTTGGCGAGCCGGAGCAGGTCAACATATTCTCCTCTTCTGAGGCATGTGCCCAGGAACCGGAAACAAATCTTGCCCGAATCGATTTGGCCAGCAACCAGACCGATCACTTGATACTTCTGAATGATCGCGATCAAACCGTAACGATCGCGACGAATATCGGACCTGCTAATGATAAACGCAGGGCTGCTCGTCCCAATGGGGAATTCATGAATTTTGCGGTCACAAACAACTACCTCGGATTTCCCTGCAACGAAGCAAAGACCGTCAAAATCTGTCTTGAATACTTTGATGACCCCGCTTTGACGGGATCGAGATTCGGCCCTGAAGCCTATGCCACCGATAACAAAGGGGGAGTGAATTTCGTTACCGAAGACCAATGGCAGACGCTTGCCGGGACTGGTCTCTGGGCACGCCGTTCCTGGACTATTCCAAATGTGAATCTGTCCGGGACGAATGTTGCGCCGAATACTGGAGGTCCCCGTCTGATCTTTGAGGGAAGCGCACCTGTATTTATTTCACAGTTCAATCTCGGAATCTTTCGCACGGGCACCAACTCGCTCGCGGGAATCGATCCTCTCCAGGATTGTTTCTCCGATCCCGATTTCTGCAAAGGTATTTACGGCAACTTCGCCGAACTTGATTTGGCCAATGGCATCAACGACGGTCTGGCTCCTGGATCGAGCGGTGGCGACCAGGAAATGATTCAAGCGGAAGCCGGCCCCGCAAACGATCGCAGGCTGGCCATCCGTCCCGCGCGCGAAGACGGCACGCCTGGCTCCGCCCATCAATACCTCAATTTTGTGATCACCGACGAGAAGCTCGGCCCAACCAGCCAACCGGGAGTGCGGCTTGCTATCTGCGTGACCTATTATGATGATCCCGCTTTGATTGGTTCGATCTTCCGTCCCGAAGTTTACATCTCGGATCGCGGCGGCACCGAAGGTTTTGCGTTCGTTCCGGCAACGGCAAATGTCGCGTTGGAAGGAACCGATCGCTGGCGAACCGCTTATTTCGAAATTACAGACGTGAAATTGAACGGTGTGAATCAGGGACCGCAGGCTGCCGCCCGCTTTACTCTCAGCGACAAAATCTTCTTCAGTCGGATTCGTTATGGAGTGATCCGTCCGTGCGGCCCCAACGCTAACGTCAATCCTCTTGAGGATTGCAAACCAGCTTCTGGAGTCCTTCTAACGGCCCGCCGTAACACGGACGGGACCGTTCGGATTTCCTGGCCCCTGACCGCCGCTGGCTTTACCCTTCAGGAAAATCCGGACTCTTCCAATCCAACAGGATGGATTGCCAATTCCACCACGCCAATGGTCGTAGCCCAGGAAAACGTCGTCACCGTTACACCAACGGGAACCAAGTATTTTCGGCTCATATCACCCTAACAGTGTGCTAACAGTGTGTTAAAATAGGAACGGATCAACAACAAGGAAGGGTTCCAGACGACGACGCAATACTCAGAGCAAACTGCATTTGTTCAATTTCCTTTACGAGGTTGCTCCGGCGGCGCAACGCTATTTTGAAGTGCCACGTGATCGCTTGGCTTTCGCTTGGCCTTTATCAACCTCTTCGCGCGCCTTTTGATTGGCCGCTAGCCAGGCTAGTTTGTTCGAGGCTATTGTTTTTGCTGATTCTCTATCTTTGGTGGTGCGAGCTTGGACTTTTGTCTGCATCATGAAGTCTCGCACGTCAGTCAAGTCGTACGGTTACTGAGAGCCTGTTTTAAAAATGCAAGGATGCTCCTAACTTCTGCGATCGGACGTCAGCTCGATAAAATGGGTTAGTTCGAAGGTAATGAGGTAATCTTTGACGCACTCTTACGGGGTTTTTTGGGGCCCGCGTTGTTCCCGCGGGGATTCTGCGGCGATGGCCGGGACGGTCCTTTTCGTCGGCGCGGTAGTTGCGCGGGGATATCTGCCAGACGGAAATCGACCTGTTTTTTAAACGTGTCCACTTTGGCGACTTGAACTACCAGGTTGTCTCCGAGTCGGATGATTCGACGGGTGCGTCGACCGACGAGATGATTTCGGGCTGGGTCGAACACGTAGAAGTCGTCCTCGATCGCAGAAAGTGGGACGAGTCCGCTCATTGCCAAGCCGGGCACGTCCACAAAGAAGCCGAAATTTCGGACGTCGGTTACCAGAGCGGGATAGGGCTCCGGCCGGCCGGATTTCAATTGAGCTTTCAGGAAGGCGAACAGTTTTATGTCCCGGCTGTCGCGTTCGGCGTCGGCGGAATTGCGTTCTGTGACGGAGATGTGGTCCGCGATCTCCTTGAGAGCAGGGGGTGAGGCAGACTTCTTTTCGAAAAGAGTGCGGTGGACGACGAGGTCGGCGTAGCGTCGAATTGGAGAAGTGAAATGGGTGTATTTCTGCTTGGCCAAACCGTAGTGGCCGAGCGGTTCGACGGAATAGCGCGCACGCATGAGCGATTTCAAAAATCCCAGCTTCAAGGCCGGGCCGATGGGCAGTGAATCCAATTTGTGCAGGAGGCGTTGCACTTCGAGCCGCTGGCGCAGATCCCCGCAGGGAACTTTGTGGCCCAAAACATCCTCGCGATATTCCTGAAGGCGCTTTTCATCCGGCGCTTCGTGGACGCGGAAAATCGCTGGCGAGCGAAGGTGCATCAGGCGGGCGGCGACTGCTTCGTTGGCCAGGAGCATGTATTCCTCGATCAATTGGTGCGACGCGTCGTTCACGACTTTCTCGATCCGCGCGACGCGTCCGCGTTCGTCGAGCCGTATTTTCATTTCCGGGAAACTCAGTTCGAGAGATCCCGCCTTGAATCGTGCGCGCCGAATACGTTGAGCGAGCTCGTGCGCCTGATGTAACATTTGCTCGATTGGTCCGTCGGGTTTGCGCTGAAGGATCGCGAAGGCTTCCTGGTAAGAAAAACGACGCTGCGAATGGATCATCGCGGAGTAGAATTTCGTGTTCAGCACGCGGCCCTCGTTTGACACGAGGAACTCGACGCATTTGGTCAAACGGTCCACGCCCGGTTTGAGTGAGCAGAGTTCGTTGCTCAAGGCTTCTGGCAACATTGGGATGACTCGATCGACGAGGTAGGTCGAATTGCCGCGTTTGCGCGCCTCAAGGTCGAGGGCAGTACCCGGCCTTACATAATGCGACACATCGGCGATGTGAACCCAAAGGCGCCATTGATCCGTTCCCGCACGCTGCAGACAGATGGCATCATCGAAGTCTTTGGCGTCGTCAGGATCGATCGTGATCACCTGATGCTGGCGGCAATCCACCCGTCCTTCGAAATCGCGCGATTGGATGTTTGTGCCGATTGAACGTGCTTCCTGCAGAACATTTTGTGGAAAACGGATTGGCAGGCCGTACTGCCGCAGAACGGAGAGCATGTCCACGCCTTCAGCGTCCGGCGGGCCGAGGACTTCAACGATTTCACCTTCGGGATTCGTGTGACGCGATACCCACTCCCGCATTTCGACGACCACTTTGTCGCCAACCTGTGCAGGCCGGCCCACATCGGACGGCGGCGTCACGTAAACATCGTGAGGGATTCGGGGGTCGTCGGGAATGACGTAGAGAAACTGGCGGCTACGCTGCAAGGTGCCCACGATCTGGGTCCGGCGGCGTTCCAGAATGCGTACCACGGTGCCGGTAGCGGAAGGACGCGCGTCCGAACGCAAACTCATTGGCGTCAGTTCGCGTCGGACGAGAACCCGATCTTCATGCAATGCCGTGGAGGTGGCGCTTGCCGGGATGGCGATTTCTTTCAGACTCCGATCATCCGGCTGCAGAAAGCCGTTTCCCTGGCGATTCATGCGAATGCGTCCGGGAATAAGGTCGGCTTCGCACGGCTGGATATAGCGGTTGCCCTTGATTCGGGCGATGCGCCCGGCCTTTTCCAGATCCCGCAAAACGCGTTGCAATTCCTGCTGGCGATTGGAGGCGAGGCCAAGCGCGCGTAGCAATTCAGGGACGTTCAACGGGAGATAATCCCGCCGCGCCAACAATTTCAACAGCGTGTCAGGCAGCATAGCTTAAAGGTTAGGAATGTTTGATCTTTCCTCGTCATGACGCAGTTTCGCTAAAGTCAGCCTCGGCCGGCCCATTTGACACAAATCACGGCGTCACGTTGTGTTTTCAGCCGTTGGATGCGGATCGTGAATTCACAACGGCGCGTTGACCATAGGCTGCATTGCGAATGACAGCGAGCGCATTTTGTGGGCGCAAAGGTGAGGAGCAGGCGGAAGGATGGGAATCGCAAATCACAGATTGCAGGAAAATTGCAGGGGCTCGCATCGTTCTTGCAGCGAATTGGAGGTTCTGATAGACCTTCGGACGCTGGATTAACAACCAAAATCGACTGTATGGGAAAAGCTGCTACACACAAATTTCTGCTCATTTTATTACTCGCCGGCACCGCCGCGATGCCATTTTCGACTTTAGCTCAGACGCCGGTGAATCCGGCGGCCCCGGCTGGGACCGCATCCAATGTGCCCGAGATCAATAACCCGGCCTCCGGGAACGTCGTGGCGCCAGATGTCGAGGGGACGGCACCAGTTCCTAAACCGAAGGCAAAGAAGCATCCAAAAAAAGCGTCGGCAACGGCAAGCGCAGATGCAAAACGGACTGCTTTTCATGGAAAACTTGTGGCCATCGACAAGAGGGCGATGACGATCAGCGTGGATGCTCCAGAATTGCGCACGCTGAAAATAACGTCTGAAACACACATAAATAAGGATGGTAAACCTGCGTTGCTGGCTGAAGGGAAGATTGGGGAGCAGG
>JAQGOX010000319.1 GCA_028293365.1 Verrucomicrobiales bacterium
ATCCCGCAGAACTGCTAATTTCGATTGTCCAAAATAGATCTGTCGCGTGCCTGGAACCGCGAGGCTTGGAGTATAGGCACACGTAAAAGTCGCCGGGTCGAAGGCGACTTGCTCTCGCGCTATTGGAGCGGATCCGCGCGCTACGACGATAAGATGATAGGAGGGTGATCCCGCAGAAATTGGGTTTCCCAGGATGACTGCTTGTCCCGCACTCATAGATCGAAACAGTCTGGTGATCTTGTCCTCCAGTAGATTTGCTTGTTGCTGCAGGTTCGAATCGACCATCTCTTTCCGCTGCTCCTGGACCTGAGTCGTCATCAAACCAATCAATGCGGCCAGCACGAGTACTCCAATCGAGGAGGCGATCAGTACTTCCATCAAGGTCGACCCCGAGACAACAAACATCCGGCTGTCTCGATAATAAAGGTTTTTGGTTTCCCGAATTTTCATTGGACTCTATGGTCCGAATCGAATTCCACGGCGGCATCGCTTAACAATCTCGATCACAAATCCTTAACCCGAAAAAGGTCCATTCTCTGATTTAGCTGGGCGGAAGAAACGAGAGGTGCATCCCAACGCACTTCGATGGAAATATGTTTGTCGTGAATAAAACCACCGTTGGTAACGATCTCAAGGACCACCTTCATCTGCGGATGGCGGTTGGTAATCCAGAGCAATCCGCTGTGAAACCGTTGGTAATTGTCGTCGGTAAGGTTGAACCAATTTCCGTTCGAAGGTATGGCGATGCGCGGAGTTCCGCCAACCCCAGACAATAAACCAGAGAGCGGCTGGTTCGTTATTACCTGGTCAAACGGAAGTGCTTTTACCAATTCCGCGTAGTGCTGCATGTAACCGGATACAATCCCTCTCTCGGCATCCTTGTAACTCATGATTCGCATTTGGTACATGGCAGCCATGTTCACCATCACGAGGAGAGCCACGAGTAACGAAGCGACCAGAATTTCCGGAAGCGCGAAACCTTCAGTTTTTCTTAATGCGCGGCCTTGAAATTCTGCACTCATGTTACCTGAAATAGACCTACAGCAGTTTAGGTACCATTGTCAAAAACAAACAAACCTATCACAGTAGAGCCTTGCAGACCTACTAAACGCGCTCGTTTTTTACAACGATGTCCGAGAACGAGACGCGGTATGAAGCGTGAAATGAACCGCTTAACTCGAACCGGACCGGCGAATGTGATCTCGATCTCTATTTGAGAATCAGGCGTCCCCAATCCTCTGGCCGTCCCTGCACCCCAGATCGCGGAGCCCAGGCTAATCGGCTCTTATTGATGTTTTCTCCTGGCAGAGCATCGGTTTTGTCACCGTCATATATAATGACATTGAATCGAAGGGCCAAATCAACTCGAGGCCTGACGCCAATTTCCTCAAAGGGAATTGCTGTCACTATTTTATAGCCGCCTTCGATTCTCGAAGAAAACAGTCGCATTTTGGGCGCTGTTTCCTCGATGACTCCCTGACGGGCATCGGCATCGCGCGCGCCCCGCACATGCCCGGTGCTGTCGAAAGGAAAAATGCCGACCTTGAATGATTTCAACGTATCCTCAGCCGCGGGTGCGGTATCGATGCAGATTTCGACTGAGTCGCTGCGCCAGTGTCCTTTAATATCGTCGGGCGCAATATTTGAGACAATATGATCGTCCCGAACATCGGCCTCAACGTACAAAAAGTTCGAGTCGTATCCGACCCGGAAAGATCCACTGCTGTCGCTGGGACCGTTCACAGAACCTTGCACAAGCAGATTCGTTGTGATTGAAACGGACGGAAGGACTGCAAGCCGATCGGAGAAATCCGAAAGAGCAGGAAGTCTGATGCGATGCGCGAAAGTGATGGGAACCGGGTGCAGGGTGGCGTGTGCCTCTATCACTTTTGAGCCATTCACAAGATGGGCATCGACCGGGCAGTCCTCTCGAGCGTCGATTGGGGGGCGAACCGAAAACTGCAGGTTCAGCGCCGCACCCCTCTTGAGAACAACTCGATCAGGAATTCCCCTTGTTTGCCAATTCGAGCGCACCTTAATCGAAAAAGGCTCATCTAAATCACTTCCAGAACGATTTGTGAGCATTAACCCGACTGAATTCCATTGATCTGCCACCACGGGAATATCCGCGGCAAAGTTCGCCGCGATATGCGTGACTCCGTTATTCGCAGCCCATTCCCGGTAATGGGTTATCGCCGGACGCGGAACGAAAAGCATGTCCACTGTGAGAACATTCGGATCAACTCTAAGCAAAGATATCTCACTCAGACTCGGAGAACCATCGACCCCCGACAATAAATCTGACTCAAGCTCTCGCGGAGAAATCCGCGTCCGGGCCAAAACAAATGATTGGGGCCGGCTTTGGCGGGAACGCGGGGCAAAATTTCCGAACCCTTGGGAACGATGCTCCGCCGCCGCTTCTCCAGCAATCTGCGCGGCCGTTTTTTCGTCTTTGACGACAACGTCGGTGGCGATTTTTGCAGAGAAGTTTCCGCTTCCTCCGTAATAAAGTTTCCGAACTTTCCAGACGTCCAGGAATTCGTGAGTAATCTGGTCCGGAAATCGCCGAGGATCGGCCGCAGCGGCGAATGCCTCGGTTGCTAAAACTCCGGCAGCCTGATGATGTCCATGCTGCCCGGGCGACGGGGCGGGATTCATCGTGATGATTATGTCGGGCTTCAACGTTCGGATGTAGCGCACCAACCGCCCCAGGGTTTCCTCATGACTCCATTTCCGCAGCGTCGCCGCGAAACTTTCCGTGTAGGCCCAGTCCAACTGGTCGAGAAAATAGACATGGCGAACTCCAAGAATCTTTAAAGAATTGCGGAGCTCTGCCTCGCGCAGAATTCCCAAAGCCGCGCCGCTTTGCCTGCCGACCATGTTTCCACCACCTTCGCCGCGCGTGCAATAGATGCAGGCCACTGTCTTGCCTTCTCCCAATGCATAGCGAGCCAGGGTCGCGGACGCTCCAGTCTCATCATCAGGATGAGCACCCACAAACATAATATCGGTTTTCAACAAAGGAACATTTGCTGACGTTGATGAGGGAACAGCGTCAGCAATCACCGGGAAGCAGCACCCGAGTGAAAACAGGGCGATCAATCCGCGCACAATCATGATCATTTATATAACAGCCACTTTATCTGGCGGAATCTCTTTCCCGGACGCGAAAGAACTGTCGTTCGTCGCCGACCGCCTGCGGCGCGACAAAGGGGACAATTCCACTTGGACTCTTCATGGTATCCGCAGCCACCCAATTTAGAAAATCCGCTGATTTTTCGAGCACGTATGCGACAAACGGCCTTCCCAAGACTACCATTTCAAGGTTACCATTTTGGAGAACCCTGGATGTGCATTTAAGCCGCAGGGATGCCGAGGGCTGCAAATCGGATTTATCCACGAACAGTCCGCTTAGCACAACGTTCCTGGAATTCTCAGTTCGAACCTGGACTCTGATACGGCCCCGCACATTAAAGATACTATACTTCCCGTCCCTAAAATCCAGAACCTCCTGGTTATCCAGTAACTCATCGCTATCAGCATCGTAAATTGACGCGGTTTCAGCTCGTCCGCCGCCATCCCAATCAAGGAAGTAAAAAGCCAGCAAATGCTCTTTTCCATCAAGAAAGGATAGCTCCATTGAGATTTCTGATTCATCGGTCCATGCAGCCGCCAACCTCGACGCGGTATTCGGATATTGCAATGCGCGAGGATCATCAGTCCGATCCTGCCAGCCGACGGTTTGAGCGCCAATATCGGTCACCAATATATGCTGTGGAAGGTTGGTGCGTAATCCAGGAATTATATAACCCTCCGAACCGAACAGCCCGTTCCAGTCCCCGCGAGAACTAAGATCAGTCAGTAAAAACGTGGTTTGCGCGCGCGGCATCGTCACGTTGAACGAAACGTCGCTCGATATTGCCTCGCCTCCCAACTCATCAACCGCTTTTGCGCCTAGAACGTGATGTCCAACCGAAAATCCCTCAAATGCAAAGGAAAGGCCCGAACTTTCTCCCACCCGTTTTCCATCGATAAAAAAATCCGTATGATTCAGCCGGGTCGAGCCGGGCTTCAAAAAGCAGGCCGCGGTCAAGGCCGCCGGCCCCACAAACGTATCTCCCGGAAGCGGGTAAATTATCTGGATGACCGGCAGGAAGTAATTAGTGGGAAAACCCACATCAATCTCTGAAGTATCGGATGTGGTATTCGACGCTAAACCGTCGTAAACGACTGCTTTAAGGGTGTAATGGCCAACCAGAACGTCGGTCCAATCGAATTCGAAAGGCGGGTTCAACGACGTCCCCAGCAATTGATCACCGTTGTAAAACTCCACCCTGTCCACTAAAGCATCTGTTGGATCGATCCGCGCTTTGAGGGAAACCGTCGCCGGGGCCTCAAAAGTAGCATGCGCGGCGGGGGCATACAACTGGACCAGTGGCCGCTTCTTGACCGGGGCCAGAAACAGAGCGCTCACCTGGCAATTACTCGGAATAATTTTAACATGGCCGGAGATGTTCCAAACCAGATATTCATCGTGATAGGCCCGCGAAACTTCGCGCATATCAAGCACCCGGTTGCTTAAGCCGTCGACGATTAAAACTTTGCCAGCGGGTTGAGCATCGCCGCGCATAAAGTACAGTGCGATCTCATGAGGTTCCAAATCTTTCAGAACCAGATCGATTTCTCCGCTTAAAGCGTCAGTAATTCGGTTGGTATTGTAAAAGGTTTCGATTCGGCTCGAAAAGTTCGGCACGTCTGCCGGCCCCTGTCCTCCGTAAATCCGTAAATCCGCATAGGCGGGAGGTCTCAGAGCATTCTGGCTAATCCAGGCCCCATCGTGGCCGTAAATGCGTTTCCAACTTCCGTGAGTATTCGGATCGTAATCCAAAAAAGAAACTTTAGCACTGCCTCCAAAGAAAACCCCATTTAATACAGAGGTTGGAATCCCCTTCAGGTGAAACCTGACTTTACCGGAAAGACTCCACGTCCAGTATTCTCCCTCCGAGGTGAGCCGAATCGTCCGCTGATCTAAAACTTCACCGGAATCGGCATCAACAATTTCGACTGATTGGGGACTTCCAATATTTCCGCCATCGGCAAAATAAA
>JAQGOX010000730.1 GCA_028293365.1 Verrucomicrobiales bacterium
GTCGATGACGTCATCGATATCGATCAGTCTCCGATCGGCCGCTCCCCGCGCTCCAATCCGGCCACGTATGTGGGGATTTACGATTCGATCCGCCAGCTCTTTGCCGAAACCGACGAGGCTAAGACGCGCGGCTTTGGCCCAGCCACCTTCAGCTTCAATGTCAAAGGCGGGCGTTGCGAGGAATGCGCCGGTGACGGCGCAATCGTCACGCAGTTGTCGTTCATGCCGGATGTCGAGGTGATTTGTCCAGCCTGCAAGGGCAGTCGCTACCGCGAGGAAACGCTCGAGGTGACCTGGCATGGTCGCAACATTGCCGAAGTGCTCAAAATGTCCATCGAAGAATCCGTGGCCTTCTTTGCTGCTGAACGCACGATCGTCCGGAAGCTGGAAATATTACATGAGCTTGGCCTCGGTTACCTGGAACTGGGACATGCCGCCACCATTCTTTCGGGAGGCGAAGCGCAGCGCGTCAAGCTCGCTGCTGAGTTAGGGAAAATGCGCCGCGGCCGCCACAACCTTTACATTCTTGACGAACCTACAACCGGGCTGCATTTCGCCGATATCCAACGCCTGCTGGATTGCTTGCAACGACTCGTGCAAGCGGGCCACTCCGTCTTGGTCATCGAACACCATTTGGACGTCATCAAGTGCGCCGATTGGATCCTCGACCTCGGTCCCGAAGGCGGCCACCAGGGCGGTCAGTTGATCATCGCAGGTACGCCAGAAAAAGTCGCCGCATGCAAAAGTTCGCACACCGGCCGTGCCCTCCGTGCGCATACAGAAGCAGCGAGCAAACTGCGGCCCAAGAATCCCAACTCGTAGCAGCCGACGTCAGGAGGCTCATTTCAAAATGTCCCGGCGGTTTTGCTTTCGAATATTGACGGTCCCCGATTTCAGAACACCCTCGCTCCTGCCTGCACCCTTGCCTCCAGACGCGATGCAGGCAGTTGGCTCCCGCCCAGCGAACCGTTGCGTAAAATCATTTGATAAAGAATATATCGCAGTGGGGCAGGACCAGAACGATTTCGCGAGTGATTTGGTGGGAAGCCCGGTTTTTCATTCGATCGATGCGGTGAATTGGCAAGTTGAGTCGTCGAATGCTTCTACCTGGCTTCGTTCTGTGGCTTCTGGCGGCGGACGCGCAATCGCGCTGGGAACTGGAGGAACTATGATTTCTTCGGAAGGAGATTTGAAGCATTGGACTGACCATACTCGGCGACTCTTACCTATCACGCGGGTTAGTTGCGCGGTTGGCTCTGGCCTCGTAGTTTCCGCGGCGGGGGATTCTCTGACTGTAAGTTCGAACGCCAATTCCCTCCATATTCTTCGTCCTAATATTGCCTCATGGCAAACCAATGATTACTGGTCTTCGCTCGCCTACGGCAACAACGAGTTCGTTGTCATTTCCGGATATGGAAGGGTGGCAACCTCAATTAATGGATACGATTGGATGGAACAACCTTCGATGCCACAGAGTGGTGGTTTCAAGTTAGTATATGTTAAAGACCGCTTCTTTGCTCGAAACGACAATTGGCTTTATTCCACGTTTGATGGAATCTCATGGCAAAAATTTATTGTCACAAGGACATCCGGTTTCGATTTCTCTTCGGTTGCATATGGGAACGGCCTGTTCATGGCACCACCCTATATTTCGACTGATGGAACAAATTGGCTGCATGGCAATGGTTTTTCTGGAGCGGCCGGAGTTGCTTTTGGAAACGGGCGTTTTATGACAGTAACTCCCTACGGAGATCTGTCATACAGTACGAATGCGGTGCGGTGGACCAAGTTGCCCACCTTGCGATCTGGAAATTGGCCGGTTTACCAGTGGAGCGATCTGCAGTTTGCTGATGAGCGATTTCTCGCGGTTTCAGGATCTGGAAAACTATTTTCTTCCGCGGATGGGAATGCCTGGGATGAAGTCGCTTCGGTCGGTATGGGCATAAGCAATCTTGCCACCGACGGCCGAGTCTGGGCTGCATCAGATCTGCAGGGCGATCTGGCGGTTTCGTGGCCTGGCTTCTCGCCTAAAGCCCAGTTGAACCGTTCGAGCGGAGCGGTGCAATTCATCGAGAGTTCCAGCCAAACCGGTTCGTCCTATTCACTTCTTCACGCTCACGATTTCGAAGGTCCATGGCAGTTGTTTGGATCCGAACAACCCGGTTCAGGAGAAACCCTTTATTGGCCAGTCGAAATGTCCGCTGATAAACAATTTTTCAAAATTGATCAGCATTAGAATCGCCCTTGCGAACGCAAGATTAGGGACTTTCGGGTGCTGCAGTGATGGACAGTAGCTCAGCCAGTATTGTGGAAGCGGTCGATCCGCCACCGTAACCTGTTCTCCGCACTTGAAATATTGCATCATATTCCAACCTAATGATTGCCAATGCATTCTGTGCTCGCGTTTTTTTAGCACCTTGCCACTATTGCATCGCGTATCGAATTATCATGGACACACCTATCGAAGTGTCGGAATGCATTCGGGTGGATGACCTGAGAAACCTCGTTGGCGAACTTAGAATGATGGCTCGCCGTTTTCTGGTCTCCGAAAATACTCATTCCTTTACACCAACCGCGCTCGCGATGACCGCTCTCCGACGCGCCAAGCTCACCGATCAGGATTGGACTGAAGTTCGGTGGGAAAACCGCGCCCACTTTTTCTCCGCTTTAAACACAGCCATGCGGCACGCGCTTATCGATCACGCGCGACGGAAAAGGGCCAAAGGACGTGAGAACATTCTTTATTTTGCTCCGGACGAAGATTTTTTTCGCGACCTTCCCTCTCAGGCCGAGGATCGGCCCGAGCGATTCATCATCGTGGAGGAAGCGCTTTCCCGGCTCGCTGCGGAAGACCAACGTCTCGCTGAAACGGTTCAGCATTTTTACTTTCTCGGTTATACCATTCCCGAAATGGCCTCCCTTTCCGGATTGAGCGAAAAAACAATTGATCGTGACCTCAAAAAGGCTCGAACACTCCTGCGCAAATATTTAGACGGCTTGCTTCGTGCCGCTTAGCTAATGAACACCCCCGACGAAGCGCGCTGGGCTCGAGTCGAGGAACTGGCGGAAGAAATATGCCGCCTGGCGCCAGGACAGGTTTCAGAGCGTTTGTCCCAACTGGCTGCCGCCGGAGAGGCGCCTACAGTTCTAACACTCCTCGGTACTTGGCTCACTCTTCCTGCTCCCCCAACCGCCCTGAGCGCGGGAATCTTATTGGGAGGACGTTATCTGCTCCGGGAAAAGCTGGGCGAGGGCGGCATGGGCGCGGTCTGGCGCGCCAGCCAGGAACTGATCGCCCGCGACGTTGCAGTTAAGATAATTCATCCCGCGCTTGTCACTCCTGCCCTTCAAGCTCGGTTTGCCGGCGAGATGAAAGTCCTGGGCCAACTCGACCATCCTGGAATCGTTAAGATCTTTGATGCCGGTGTCCATAATCAGGCGGACGGCACCCTGATCCCGTTTTTCGCGATGGATCTCATCGAGGGCCAGCCATTGG
>JAQGOX010000333.1 GCA_028293365.1 Verrucomicrobiales bacterium
GGCGGATTTCAAACGGATCCCCAGGGACCCGCAGCTTCAACTGGAACAGGATTGGGTTCTTATAAAGTGATGCGAGGCGGCGGTTTCGATTACGGAGCTCAGGACTGTCGATCCGCCCGCCGACTTATCTTCGCTCCAAACCTAACCGACTACGATCTGGGCTTTCGAGTGGTCCTCGCAGCGGGCGGTCTTTGATTGTCCGAGACAGGGAGCATGCCCGGATACTGGTTTTGAAAGATTCGCATGCCAGCGATTCCCGGGAGGGGAATCCTTGAAACGGGGTTGAAGAGAGAAAGACAGAGTGTCGTCACCTCCACTACTACAGTTTTGAGGCGTTGAGCAAGCCTACCCATCGCTGAAAAGCATAAGCCACTCGATTTTGTCGCCCCCCGGACAAAGCGCCTGAATGGCGCGGTCCTTGGGCGCTTCTCTTATTTTATCACTTGGACTGTGTGATTTGGCATCGGCTCTGGCCTTGAGCTGTCATCCAGGTAAATATCGGAAGTATTTCCAGGTGCAAGGATCACAGGCACCGAAACCCAACCCGATCCCTGTTTTCGCGCCTTAACAACATACTTACCCGCCGGCAGGTCCAACGCAACTGGCCGGCTGTCTGGACCCATGTTATGGTTCTTTACCTGACGAACGAGATTACCATCTGCGTCATATATGGAATAATCAGTGTGGCGAATCCAAACAGAATCCGAGGAGTTGCTCAATCGGTCCCATTCGGAAAAGACCTGGAGGGTTCCGGTAGCGACGGGCGGGGTTTTCGGCAATTGAGGCCTGCTCCCTGATTTCGCAGCAATAGAAGAATCGCCTGCACAACCCGCGCTGAACAGGGCGACGAATGTGAGGGAGAGGAGTATCGAGTTTTTCATATGTTCTACCGACATACTGCCAGACTTCCCTTCAGGGCGTCAAAATGATGAATAAATCTTAATGTTCAATCCATCCATTATTAATGAAGACCACGTCAAACTCACTTGTCGATATGCGTCTGCTCGTTGTTGAAGATGAAAGAAAGGTGGCCGACTTCGTTGCGCTCGGTTTGCGCGCGGAGCGGTACGCCGTCGATGTCGCCTATGATGGGGCCTCGGCTCTCGATTTCGTGCTGTCGTACAGCTATGACTTGATCATCCTCGATTTGATGCTTCCCAAAATGGGAGGCACCGAAATTTTAAAACGAGTACGGGAGCGGAATTCGGATGTGCCCGTTTTGATCTTAACGGCAAGTGGCGGCACTGCCGATAAGGTTAAGCATTTCGAAGCCGGGGCCGATGACTACCTGACGAAGCCATTTGCTTTCGCCGAACTTTCCGTGCGGGTGAAAGCGCTTCTTCGTCGTGGTGCGGTTAACCGTGCATCCAATCTTCAGGTGGCGGACCTCGAACTGGATCGTCTAACCCAAAGTGTTCGGCGCGGAGGCAAAAGAATTGATCTTACGGCCAAGGAGTTCAGTCTGCTCGAGTACTTCATGTCGAGTCCGGGACGAGTCTTTTCTCGAACCATGATCATCGAGCATGTTTGGGACGAAAGCTTCGAAGGACTCACAAACATCGTCGATGTTTACGTCCGGCATCTGCGCAGCAAGATTGACGACCCATTTCCGCAAAAACTTCTGCGCACCGTCCGTGGAGTCGGTTATTGCATTGGTGGAGGTGCTGAATGAACACGCGCTCTCTTCGTTTTCAACTCAGCGCATGGTACGCGCTGCTCTTCACCACGGTTTTTCTTTGTTTCGGCCTGTTCATTTGCGCGGCCGTAAAACACTTTCTGCACAATAATCTTCGAAACACGCTGGTGCGCCGTTCTCACCAAATGGACGATTTACTGGGATCTTTGGGGCCTAAATCCGATCCCAGGGAGCTGGCGAAGGAAGTCACTCTAGTTTTCGCCCCAGAAACGAGCGGTCGTTTTATTCGCGTCGCTGATATTTCGGCGCACGATCCAAAAGTTTTATATATTTCGAGCACACCAAAGGAGGCCACCTTTGATCCTGCGGACATTACATCCGTTTCTCCTATTTCACATGAAGCCGCACGAGTAGAGACGCTCCCGGATGGCCGGCAAATCATGATCAATTCCCTGCCGTCGATGCACGATAATATCAAATATCTGATCGAAGTTGGCTCTTCGTTGTCACCAATCAACGCGGTGTTGCATCAGGTCAATGTAGCTTTAACGGCGGCCGGACCGATGGTTATCCTCCTGGCGATTTTCGGAGCTTATTTACTGGTCGGCCGGGCGCTTACACCCGTTGTATCTCTCGCCCGGAGCGCCGAACGCATCACCCTCCAAAATCTTGACGAACGGCTTCCGGTTTCAAGTTCCGGCGATGAAATCGAAACGCTGGCTACCGCACTCAATAAAATGATTTCGCGCCTTCGAGAATCGTTCGACTACACACGCCGTTTCATTGCAGACGCATCTCACGAATTGCGCACGCCTCTGACAGTAATGCGCGCTGAATTGGAAACGATTCTGCGCACTGAAGCCACGAGTCCTACAGTGCAGGACTCCGTCGCAAGCACTCTTGAAGAGGTAGACCGGCTCGCGGTGATCGTGGAAGGATTGCTTTCGCTTTCATTACTTGACGCGGGTGGCGCGCAGAATGAAACCGTCGTGCTCGATTTAAGCAAACTTGCCTCGGGTGTGACGGAACAGATGGGTCTCGTTGCGGAAGATAAAGGTATTACACTCAAACCCGAATGCATCTCACCTGTTCTGGTCGAAGGCGATCGTTCCCGACTAAAGCAGGTCCTGGTTAATTTACTGGACAACGCGATCAAGTATACACCGGCAGGCGGGAAAGTGATCGTGCGAACACGCTCCATGGGAGACCGGGCCGTTCTGGAAGTAATCGATACTGGCATCGGGATTCCGGCGAAAGATCTGCCACACGTGTTCGAGCGTTTCTTTCGTGTTGATAAAGCCCGGTCGCGCGATGTCGCAGGCGCTGGCCTCGGACTTTCCATAGTTAAATCCATTTGCGCGGCTCACGACGGCGTCGTGGAAGCTGAGAGCACAACCGGCCAGGGAAGCTGTTTTCGCATTTCACTTCCGCTCGGTCCAGGCATACCTCGAAAAACCAATGAACGTTCCGAACTCTCCTGCGTCGAGTGACGCTCCAAAACGAAGCCGCCGCCTGGTGACGCCAGGAAGGTGCGCTGCTTTAATCATCTTAATTGGATTGGTGATCATCGTCACCACGTCGCGCCACTCCAAAGTAGCCGCCTCGACCGCCTCGCTTCAAACCGTTCCGACCACGAGCGTGAGTCGCGATACGATCTGGCGCAAACGCAATATTCAATCCGAATTTCGCCCTTATCAGGAGGTGGATTTGCACGCGAAAGTTTCTGGCTATGTCCAGACGATCAACGTCGATGTTGGCGACCGGGTTAAAGAAGGGGATTTGATCGCGACCCTTGAAATTCCTGAATTAGTTGCGGACCTCGAACATGCCGAGGCAGTCTCTCGACGCAGTCAAGAGGAAGTCAAGAGAGCGCAGGCCGCATTTAACGACGCGCACTTGACTTTAACGCGACTTACCGCTGTTCAGAAAGCCCGGCCAAACCTGGTTGCGCAACAGGATATAGATGCGGCGAACGCAAAGGATCAAGCCGCCGCGGCAAATCTCGGTGCGGAGCGAGAGCAGGCAACCGTCTCACTGTCCGATGTGAAGAAACTCAAAGTGATGCAGACTTACGCGCAAATCACAGCTCCTTTCGCGGGGGTGATCACCAAACGCTACGCGGATAAAGGCGCGCTTATTCAGGCAGGCACTTCGTCCAGCACGCAGGCGATGCCGCTGGTCCGCCTTTCCCAGAATGACCGCCTCCGATTGGTCTTTCCCGTTCAACAGTCTGATGTGGCCCAGGTCAAACCGGGGAATGAAGTGGAGATAGAGGTTCCTGCGCTCTCCCGCGCTTTTAAAGGAACAATCACGCGCATCACCGATAAAATCGAAATGGCGACCCGTTCGATGGATGCTGAGGTGGATTTGAAGAATCCCGACTTAAACTTTATCCCGGGAATGTACGCATCGGTCAATCTGACACTGGATCGCAAAAGCAACGCTTTGGTTCTTCCGGTCGAGGCTGTTTCCCGCGGAAAATCGGCCACGGTCATGTTCGTAGCGCCGGATGGCACTCTTGAAGAACGCACCATCCAACCCGGTTTGGATATGCCCACGAAAATCGAAATTCTATCCGGGCTCAAAGAGGGTGATCAGGTAATGGTGGGAAGCCGGGCTTTGGTTCATCCGGGACAGCGCGTGATCGCCAAACCGGTCACTCTTACAGCCGAAGCAAAATAAAACCCAAGCCACACCACCATGTCACCCTTGCTCTCCCAGGAAGTTTTCACCGCGCTGCGTTTTTTAAGCACATGCGAAGTTTCCAACGCGATTGAACGGTTCGGCACGCGCCTTCGTAATGAAGGTTACACGGACGCATCGATTCATTCGGTTTTCCCGGAGTTCCGTCCTGTGACCGGCTATGCCGTCACCGTGAAAATCAAATGCTCTTCGCCTGCCACCGATGGGCATAATTACCTCGAGCACACCGAATGGTGGAATGAAATCCTGCGAATTCCTTCCCCTCGAATTATTGTGATCGAGGACATTGATCCCAAGCCCGGCACCGGTGCATTGGTCGGCGCCGTCCATGCGCATCTTTTCACAGCTCTTGAATGTGTCGCAGTAATCACCAATGGTGCGGTCCGGGATTTACCGCAGGTTCGTGCCATCCCTTTTCATATGTTTGCCGGAAGCGTGGCTGTATCGCATGCCTACGCTCATATAGTCGAGATGCAAACTCCTGTAACGGTGGGACAACTGAAGATCACTCCCGGAGATTTGCTGCACGCCGATTGCCACGGCGTCATTTCGCTTCCGAAAGAGCACGCATCGTCCATTCCCGTGATGGCCGTAAAGCAAAAAACTCAGGAAGACCAATTAATCCTCCTTTGTGAACAACTCAATCCGTCGATCGATAAGATCCGCGCCAAAGTTCGCGAACTCCGAAACAAAAGCCTTTAAGTCACATGTCACGCTTCGCCATTCGGTATCCCTATCTCATTATTGTCATTTGTTTGATTACCTGCGTCGTTGGCGTCTGTAGTCTGGTTCGAATGCCAGTTGAGCTTTTTCCTTCGATCAATATTCCAGTAGTGGTGGTGGCCACCTTCTTCTCCGGAATGCCGCCCGAGCAGATCGAAAATGATATCACGGGTCGCTTTGAACGCTTTTTTACTCTCGGCAGCGGCATCGATCACATTGAATCCCGCTCGCTCCCGGGAGTGAGTTTGATCAAGGTTTATTTCCAACCCGGGACAAATCCCGATTCTGCGGTCACCACCATCGCAAATCTTGCAGCGGCCAACCTTCGCCGTCTCCCGCCTGGCACACTTCCTCCGGTCGTTCTTAAATTTGATGCCTCCAGCCTTCCGGTTTGCTTGATCACTTTGAAAGGAGAGGGCATGAGCGAAACGCAACTGCGCGATCTCGGCCAGTACGCCGTCCGCAACCAGGTTGCCAATGTTCCGGGTGCATCGGTTCCACAGCCTTTCGGGGGCCGCTATCGCCAAATCATGGTTTACGTCGACCCCATTAAATTGGAGGCCAACCAACTAAGCGTCATGGACGTGGTCCGCTCCGTCAATGATTCGAACTTAATTCTTCCGGCCGGTGACGTGAAGATCGGACCTTTCGATTACAATATTTATTGCAACAGTCAGTTGCGCGACATCGATGACATCAATCGATTGCCTCTTAAGACTGTCGGATCGGCCTCCGTGTTGGTTGGAGATATTGGCGTTGCGAAAGATGGCTCCCAAATCCAATACAGCTCCGTTCGGGTCGATGGCCAACCTTCCGTTTATCTGCCGGTTCTCAAACAAGGGGGCGATGCCAATACGATTTCGGTCGTATCTGGAATTAAATCGGCTCTCTCGGATCTTGCAGACGTTCCGAAGAATTTGATTGCGACGGTTCGCTTTGATCAATCAATTTTCGTCAAGAGCGCCATCGAAAACCTGATGCATGAAGGCGCGATCGGCCTTGTGCTTACAGGTTTGATGATCTTGATTTTTCTCGGCAGCATGCGCGCAACCGTTGGTGTCTTTCTTTCGATCCCGCTTTCAGCCCTGGCGACTTTCGTTGCGTTGTCAATTGGCAACAGCTCCATCAATACCATGGTTTTGGGCGGTCTCGCGCTGGCTTTTTCGCGATTGATCGATAACTCAGTCGTCGTTCTGGAGAATATTTTTCGCCATCTCGAACTGGGAGAAACTCCAGAGGTTGCAGCCGAGAAAGGAGGACAGGAAGTTACTTTGCCAGTGCTTGCGGCGACCCTGACCACGGTGGTGGTCTTCTTTCCGGTGACTTTCCTTTATGGGGTGAGCAAATTTCTTTTTTCAGCTCTTGCGCTCTCTGTGGGTCTGGCTCTTTTTGCCTCGTATTTTGTGGCGATGACCGTGGTCCCGCTCTTCTGCGCAAAATATATCAGGAGTGCTCACGGCGCTCATATCGAAAATCCCAAATGGTCGGATCGCTTCAATACCTGGTTCAATCTGCGTTTCAACCAGGGACTCGATCGTTATCAAAAGATGCTCGGACGCACCTTGCTGCGTCCTGTCGCCTGGCTCATCGGCTTCGCTGGAATATTTCTGCTAAGTCTCGCATTCGCCCCGTTCATCGGAGTTTCCTATTTTCCGCGCACCGATCCTGGCCAGTTTGTGATCAATCTCAAAGCACCCACCGGGACCCGCCTGGAGAATACCTCTCAATTGGTGGCTCGCGTGGAAGACCTGGTGCGGACCGTGGTCCCCACCAATGAGATCGGCGTCATCGTTTCAAATATCGGGGTTACTCCCGGTTTCTCCTCAATTTATACACCCAACTCAGGACAGCATACCGCCTTTGTTCAAGTGAGTCTTCGAGAAGGCCATAAAAGGGGTAGTTACGAATATATGGATTTGGTCCGCACAAGAATGGC